>JBBECJ010000001.1:0-9318 GCA_040881885.1 Thermomicrobiales bacterium
CGATCTGCCAGGGGACGATGTTGGAGTGGTGCTCCATCTCGGTCAGCAGGACGACATCGCCGGGCCGCAGCGCCCAGCGGCCCCAACTGTGGGCGACGAGGTTGAGGGCTTCGGTCGTGTTGCGGGTGAAGATGATCTGGCGCGAGTGCGGCGCGTTGAGGAAGCGCGCGACCTTGGCGCGCGCCCGGTCGTATTCCTCGGTTGCGCGTTCGGAGAGGGCGTAGACGCCGCGGTGGACGTTGGAGTTGTCGCGCTCGTAGAAGTGGCGGACGGCGTCGATGACGGCCTGCGGCTTCTGGGACGAGGCGGCGCTGTCGAGGTAGGCGAGTGGGCGGCCGTTGTGGACCTGGGACAGGATCGGGAACTGGGCGCGAAGCTGGACAGGATCGAGGGCGGTCCGTGTGGTTGTGGCGGTCATCGGTTCGTTCCTCCATTTGGGCAAGGGACAAACGGTTCGCGATCGTATGTCTACTTTGCGTTCTGCCGGCAGCCCGCGCCACGAAGCGGGGTCACAGTTTGGGTCACAGGTTCTGCGTATCTGGCGTGGCAACCGCTACAATTGCGTTATGCGCGTCTCAATTTCCCACCTCGATCGGAGCGACTGAATGACATCGACAACGACTGACCAGATGAACCTCACGATCAACGTCACTCAAGCGACCAAGGAGTGGATCGCGGACCAGTCCGAGCGATTCGATACGCCGCGTGATCTGGTTGTCGAGCGACTCGTCGAGGAGGCCGTTCGGATGCGGCGCTTTCCACGGATCGGATTCCGTGAGGAGGGGCCTCGCCGGCGGGCGTGTGTTCGCGGAACGCGGCTGGACGTTTGGTTCGTCATCGACACGCTTCGGGAAACAAGTCGCGAGCACGTGGTATCGCTGTTGGAGGAGAATCGACGTTCCAGCCATGATCTCGATGCCGCCATCTCCTACTACGAGGCCTACGCTGATGAAATTGATCCATTCATCGAAGAGTACCGGCAACTTCCCGAGTACTGGCAGGCGAAGTACCCGAAACTCAACGTTGAGGTCATCGACAAGTGATTCGCCTGCTTCTGGATGCGCACTACTCGTTTCAGCGAATTGGCGCTCCCCTCGCGGCAGAAGGACTCGATGTCCGTGCTGCCGTCAATGATCCAGTTCTGCACCATGCAGCAGATGCTGATGTACTCGATATCGCGATCCTGGAGCAACGCATACTCGTCACGGCTGACACAGGTCACTTCAGTGAGTTACTCCAACAGTCGGCAGCGATCGGCAGAGAGCATGCCGGCGTGATTCTCGTGCCCTCGACGATACGCAACGACGCCTATGGATTAATTCTGCGATCATTGCGTCATGTGCTAGTTGATGGCGCAGGAGGCGCCGACGTAGGTCAGCGCCTCCTCCTGAACCGTTAGATCGTGTAGCCGATCTTTTTGTCGATGGCGGCGCGGACGGTGGACTGAACGGATTCGACCGGGACGCGTTCGATGACTTCGTCGAAGAAGCCGTCGACGATCAGCTTTTCGGCTTCGGTGCGGGTGATGCCGCGGCTCATGAGGTAGAAGACATACTCCTCCTCGATCTGGGCGATCGTCGCACCGTGGGTGCAGCGGACGTCGTTGGCGCCGATCTCCAGGTTGGGGATCGAGTCGGCGCGGGCGGTTGGCGACAGCGTCAGGTTACGGTTGGCCTGGTAGGCGTCGGTCTTGTGGGCCTTCGGCCAGACCTTGATGACGCCGGAGTAGACCGAGCGTGAGCGGTCCTTGATCGCGCCCTTGAAGAGCAGGTCGCTCGTCGCGTAGGGCGAGATGTGGTTCTGGCGCGTCTGGTGGTCGATGTGCTGGGTCTCGTCGGCGAAGTAGAGGCCGAGCATCTCGGCCGACGAGCCGGGGCCGACCAGGTTGGAGGCGATCAGCCCCTTTGAGAGCGTTGAGCCGAGGGCGACGTTGAGCGTTCGGATGGCGGCGTCCTGGTGGATGACGCCCTTCTGGGTGATGAAATTCCAGACGTTGCGGCCCCAGTCCTGGACCTGGATATAGCGGATCTGGGCGCCTTCGGCGGCGTGCAGCTCGACGACGTTGTCGACGATCGACTCCTCGGCAAAGGTGTCCGACTGGTAGTAGTCAACGAGGGTGACGTTGGCGAACTCGTCGGCGACGATCAGGACGTGGTTGAAGGCGGCCATGCCGCCGGAGCCGAGTGTCGAAAAGGCGCGAAACGGCAGCTCGATCTCGACGTTGGCCGGGACGTACAGCAGCGTGCCGGTCGTCCAGAACGCGCCGTGGAGGGCGGCGAACTTGTTCTCCGCGGAGGAGACGCCTTCGTCGGTCATGAAGTGCTTCTGGAGCAGGTCGGGATGCTCGCGGATGGCGGTGTCGAGGTCGGCGAAGATGACACCTTGCTCGGCCAGCGACTGGCTGACTTCGTGGTAGGTGGTGGCGGAGTCGCGCTGAACGACGACGCCGGAAACCTCGCCGGCAGCCTCGACCTGGGCGGCGACGGACACCGGCAACTCGGCACGGCTGCTGACGCGGGCGTCGAGTTCGCCGAACGGCGAGACATCAGCGATTGGCAGCAGGCGGATGTCAGTCCGGCGCCACTCCTCGTCGGTGCGCTTCGGCATCGGGATCTGCTGGTAGTTTTCCCAGGCGGCGACGCGCTTCTGGCGCAGCCAGTCGGGTTCGTTGCGGCGGTGGGAAAGCTCCTCAACCGCCTCGCGCGAGAATCCCTTCGTCGCGCTCTTTGTGGTGGTAACCATGCGTCTCCTCGTTATGTTCGTGTGTTCGTGACGCGTGACGCGTGACGCGACAGGTCGGAACCCACGCGTCACGCGTCACGCGTCACGTCGTCTATCCGACCGAGCCTTCCATTTCGAGCTGGATGAGGCGGTTGAGCTCGACGGCGTATTCGAGCGGGAGTTCCTTGGCGATCGGCTCGATGAAGCCGGAGACGATCATGCTCATGGCTGCCGCTTCGCCGATGCCGCGTGACTGGAGGTAGAAGAGCTGCTCGTCGGCCACCTTCGAGACGGTCGCCTCGTGGCCGATCGAGACTTCTTCTTCCTCGATCTCGATGTACGGGTAGGTGTCTGTCCGGCTCTCCTCGTCGAGTAGCAACGCGTCGCAGACGACGTTGGACTTGACGTGGTGGGCGCCCTTGTGGACCTTGACGAGGCCGCGGTAGGACGAACGGCCGGTGCCCTTCGAGATCGACTTGGAGATGATCTGCGACGAGGTGTGCGGCGCGACATGGACGACCTTGCCGCCGGCGTCCTGGTGCATGCCGTCGGTGGCCATCGCAACCGAGAGGATCTCGCCGCGCGCGCCCGGCTCCATCAGCCAAACAGCCGGGTACTTCATCGTGACCTTCGAGCCGAGGTTCCCGTCGACCCACTCCATCGTGGCGTTCTTGTAGGCGGCGGCGCGCTTGGTGACGAGGTTGTAGACGTTCTTCGACCAGTTCTGGATCGTCGTGTAGCGGCAGCGCGCGCCTTCCTTGACGATGATCTCGACCACCGCCGAGTGGAGGGAGTTGGTCGAATAGGTCGGAGCGGTGCAGCCCTCGACGTAGTGGACGTAGGAGTCCTTCTCACAGACGATCAGGGTGCGCTCGAACTGGCCCATGTTCTCGGCGTTGATGCGGAAGTAGGCCTGGAGCGGTACTTCGACCTTGACGCCTTCCGGAATGTAGACGAACGAGCCGCCCGACCAGACGGCGGAGTTGAGGGCGGCGAACTTGTTGTCGTTGGGCGGGATGATCGTGCCGAAGTACTTCTTGACGATCTCGGGATGCTCGCGCATGCCGGAATCCATGTCGAGGAAGATGACGCCGAGCTTTTCGAGATCCTCGCGCAGCGAGTGGTAGACGACTTCGGACTCGTACTGCGCGCCGACGCCAGCCAGGAACTTGCGCTCCGCCTCGGGGATGCCGAGCTTCTCGAAGGTTTCCTTGATGTAGGCCGGGACATCGTCCCAGGTCTTGCCCTGCTTCTCAGCCGGGCGAATATAGTAGAAAATGTCCTGGAAGTCGATGTCGGAGAGATCGGCGCCCCAGTTCGGCATTGGGCGCTTCTGGAAGTAGTCGAACGCCTTGAGACGGAACTCAAGCATCCACTCCGGCTCGTCCTTGAGCTTCGAGATCTCGCGGACCTTGTCGGCGTTGAGGCCCTTGGTGGCCTTGAACGCGTAATCCTCTTCGTCGCGGAAGCCGTACTTGTACTCATCGACCGCGAGTTCGCGCTGTTCCTGGGTGACCATGCTGCCTCCTTCGAGGGATGGGGATGAGGGATGAGGGATGAGCAATGCTCGTCCGTTCCCGTTCTCTAGACGGCCGCTGCTTCCTGGACGTACTTGTCCATGAACTTGTCGTAGCCGAGATCTTCGAGCTCGTTGGCGAGGTCGGGGCCACCGGAGGTGACGATCCGTCCTTCGGCCATGATGTGGACGTAGTTAGGCTTGATGTAGTTCAGGAGCCGCTGATAGTGGGTGATGATCAGCATCGCCATGTTCTCGGTGAAGATGGCGTTGACGCCGTCGGCAACGGTGCGGAGGGCGTCGATGTCGAGGCCCGAGTCGGTCTCGTCCATGATGCAGAACTCCGGGTCGAGCATCGCCATCTGGAGGATCTCGGCGCGCTTCTTCTCGCCGCCAGAGAAGCCTTCATTCAGGTAGCGGTTGGCGAAGGACTCGTCGACCTTGAGCAGCTTCATCTTGTCTCGCAGAGTCTGACGGAACTCACGCGGAGCGAAAGGCTTGATGTCCTCGCCCTCGGCGGCGCGGCGCTGACGGCGCGAGTTGGCGGCCATCCGGAGGAAGTTCGCCATCGAGACGCCCGGGATCGAGGTCGGGTACTGGAAGGCAAGGAACATGCCGAGTTGGGCGCGCTCGTCGGGACCCATCTCGAGGACGTTCTCGCCCTTATAGAGGACGGCGCCCTGGGTGACCTCGTAATTCGGGTGGCCGGCCACCGCGTAGGCGAGCGTGCTCTTGCCGGAGCCGTTCTTGCCCATCAGGGCATGCACCTCGCCACGGTTGATGGTGAGGTTGACGCCGCGCAGGATCTCGGTTCCTTCGATCCCGGCGTGCAGGTTTTCGATGACAAACAATGGACTCGAGTCGCTCATGGTGCGCTGGTTGCCCCTCCAACTATTCTCGATTTGCGCGGCGCGCGGCCTTCGCGCTCCACCTGACATCACTGACTGATTCGTCGCTACTTATTCTACTAAAAGGTTGATTAACGCAGTACCTCGCGACTTCCTTCTCCGGCGCCGACATTCCCAGCCCGAACGGGAATTGTGATGGGGGACACCCCAAACCCCCGGCCTGCTGGCGCACTAACGTTTCCGGTCGCCGAGCCGCTGGCAGGCGGGGCAGGTTCCAGAAAAAACGGTCTGATGTCCGACGATCGCGAAGCCGCTCTGCTCGGAGGCAACCTGGCGCGCGAAGAGCGCCTCCGGCACGTCGACATCGACGAGCATGCCGCAGGTGTTGCAGCGGACATGGTCATGGCGGTCGGTGCGCTTGTCGAAGCGGCTGGCCTCGTCTCCGAATGGGAACTCGAGGATCAGGCCGCGTTCGGCGAAGAGATGCAGCGTACGGTAGACGGTGCCGTAGGCGATCGACGGGTAGCGCGAATGGACGCGCTCGAAGATCTCGCCGGCCGTCAGGTGACCGTCGGCTCCCTTGACGGCTTCGAGGATGGCGGCGCGCTGCGGCGTCATCCTGAAATCAGACCTGGTGTCACCTGCCGAGGTCGTCATGGGTGAGAATTACTCCCAGTTGCGAATCAATCCTATGTCCTACGCTGAAACCATAGCAATTCAGTCGGGAATCGTCAAGTTGAACGACTGATGGGGACGCCGTCCTCCCTGCCGCCTGATGAGAACGCGCCGCGAAGCACGATGCACAGTGGGGCGACGCCTGAATTGACCGAGGAAATGAAGCCCTATAGTCAATCGATGTTGACACGATCAATTTACCGGTCATACTCGACGTACCGGAAAAGAGACGATGCCCCAACGTCCGGGTTGATGTCTGGACGGCATCAAGCCACTTGGGCACGGCACTCTGCGTCGCACGCATTTCTTCGTGCGCGACTGGAGTTGCCGGCAGGATCGCGTGTACGTCATGTTCGTTGCTTCTGGAGGGGGGATCACTTGGCGAGGTTGATGCGTGGCCGATGGTCGCGGCGGTTGATCGCGGCGGCGGGGCTGCTCGCGCTTCTGGTTGTTCCGCTGTTGGCGGTGACGCCGGCACAGGCGTTCAAGCCGTACACACATACCTTCGCGTCCGACAGGGCGTGGGACGATGTCGTTGACGATGGAATGGTGACGATCGATGGGCGGGAGTACACGGTCAACGCGCGGGTCGTGACGGCATTAGAGCTATACCCGGAGTTCTACCGGGGCGGCGCGATCGGGCCCGACGGCTTCCCGGACTTCACGTACGGGCAGCAGGTGATTCACGCGACCGAGACGGGCAAGTGGATGCGCTACATCCTGGACGCATCCTGGGACGCGCAGACGGACCTCGTGAACTATCCAACCGAGGCCGAGCGGCTGCAGATTCTGGCGTTTGGTTACGGCTACCTGACGCACGCGGCGGGTGACATGTGGGCGCACACGCTAGTCAACGATCTCGCGCTGGGCGTCTTCCCAGGTGTTACGGAAATTCTGACTGAGGGTGACAAGGCGGCGATCGCGATCCGCCACATCATCATCGAGGGCTACATCGGTGATGTCACCAACGGTTTCGATGGCAATCCTGACCGGAACGCGATCGGTGGCGATGTCAGCGATGACAGCACGCCTGGCGTGACGATGGACGCGCCGCACAACTTCGTCTACAGGACGCTGATCGACCCGGCCGCGCCGACGCCGGCAGCCGGACGTGGCGCGATCCTGAACAAGTTCCTGGACCTGCGGACGACGCTGGTGACGGAGCTTGGTCAAGCCACTCCAGACCCGCTGCAGGACGCGATCGACGCCTACGACGACACCATTGAGGCATGGGACGAACTCGAGAGTGACTGCGACTTCGGGGCCAACGACAGCGGCGCCATCGATATCGGGCTAGACATCACCCACGACCTGGTCTGGTGCCCAATCGGGCTGTTTGCGCTCGGCATCACGGTCTTTATCGACTCGCTGGAAGCGTTCTGGGAACTGGCGTCCGGCGCAGTCGAACTTGCGGTGGATGCGGTCAAGGATTCCTATATCAAGGCATGGATTGCTGACATCGACGCGGGGTTGCTGGAGTGGAACAGGCTCGGGCTGGCGATCAGCCGAGCGATCTTCGACCCGCAGGCGTACCGCAACACGCAAAACAATACGTGCTGGCCGCAGGGCGGCGAAAACGAACTGGACCGAATCGCCTGCGAAGACGGGATCGGCGCGCTTGACGTGCTGCTGCACGAGGCAGACCCATTCATCAACGACCACCTGTTGTCGATGGCAGGATTCCCGGATCTGGTCGGTGACATCCGCGAAATCCTGCAAGAGATCGGCGTCGCGTTTGACTACGTCTCAGCGATCTTCGACACGCTGCTGAACCCGATCACGGCCGTCATCGATGACATCAAGGAAGCTGTCAAGCAGCTCGTGCTCGACCTGATCGAGGAGGCGACGAAGGTTGACATCGAGTTGCTGAAGAGTTTCCTGACGCATCCGGGCTACTGGCTCAACGTGACGGATGTGACGCTTGACCTGCCAGGGCTTGGCCCGACGACGATGACTCTCTTCAGTGAGGATGATCACGAACAACTCGACGCATATATGGGACTTGGAGCGAACCACCACACGGGGGAGTGGTTCCTGGATCAGGTCGAGAGCACACGATTGACAGACGACGCGCTCTTCGATGAGGCGGGGTTCGGGGCCTTTGCCAACACGGTGACGACAGCCAAGCTGTTGCTGCTGGATTCGAGCGAGCTGAACCGGGCCTTGGGCGACTCGCTGGCCGACCAGGGGATTCTCAAGAGCGCGGCCAGCGTCGTAACTTACCCGGCGACCTCACAGGGCGCGCCGACGAATGTCATGTACCACGCGTTGACCGGCGCCGATCCGTGGCTACTAACGATCGACTCGGACCACTCGTGGCGATCGAACCCGCTGCCAATCTTCTGCGCTATCGGATCGGCGGACTGTGATTTCCCTGGGCTCGACCCGCTGCCGCGGCCTCTGGCGCAGAATGCCGGAAACGGGCAGTTCCCGATCTGGGAGTCGTGCCTGCTGCGGCCGGCCTTCCGCGACCTGTACCTCGACTGGGAGAACGGGGCGCTGAACTTCCCGGACTTAAACGACCCGCCATCGGCGGACGCAAGCGACCCGCACGCTCCGGAGGCGACGTTGATCCCGTCCGGGAACATCTTCATAAGCGGCGGGACGACGTACGTCGGGAGTGGTCACACGCTGACACTGGGAGCGACCGACACCGTGTTCACGACGAGCAGCGTCAATGTCGAGTACCGTTACTATCCTGACGGGACCACGCCAGGTGCCTGGCAGCCGCTGGCCAACGGCGGGACGTTCGCGATCCCAAGCGACGCGGGCGACGGTGTCTGGAAGGTCGACTACCGCTCCGAGGACCCGTGCCACACGTTCGTCAACGAAAGTGGGACGGGAACTGATCCGCTGGCCCCGGAGGCGACGAAGACACTGACGTACGTGCTTGACACGACGGCGCCGGTGATCACGATCACGTCGCCGCCGGCCGGCAGCGTCTTCGACACGGATGACTTCAGCAACATTGCGTACACCGTCAGCGACGGCGGGATCGGGTCGGGGGTCGCCAGTGACGCGGTGACGTTTGACGGCGACGCGGCGACGAACGGGCAGCAACTGGACATGTTCTTCCTCGATCCGGGAGTCCACACGATCGTCGTCAGCTCGGTTGACAACCTAGGCAACGCGTCCGAAGAAACGCGGTTGTTCGAGGTCCACGCGACGGCCGAGAGCCTGGCGAGCAACCTGACGCGAGCGTTCGAGATGGACTTGTTGAAGAACAAGGGCATTTACAACTCGCTGCATTCGAAGATGCAGGCGGCGGATGCCGCTCACGATCGGGGTCAGCATGCGACGGAGTGGAACCTGCTGAACGCGTTCGTGAACCAACTGGAGGCGCAACGTGGAAAGGGTATCGATCTGACGACGGCCAACCGCTTTATCGCGTTCGCGCTCGACCTGATCGCGATCGGGGGGTGAGCGCAGCAAGGGCCCATGACACCAGGCAGCATGTCGGTGAGTGGAACTCCGGCCACTGGGTAGAGGGATTGCTCGACAGCCGACACTGACATTGGGAGCTGATAACAGCGAACGGGGACCGGCGCGCCGGTTCCC
>JBBECJ010000002.1:0-1547 GCA_040881885.1 Thermomicrobiales bacterium
CATCAGTCGCGGTTCACGGGCACTATACTCCCCGAGGATCGGTCATCGCAAGTGTCCCGACCGGCAACTGGAGCCGCCGATCCTGTATACTTCCGCTGTTGGCTCGCGAACGATGACAAGGGTCGATGAAATCTCAATTGTCGCGAACGTACAGCGTATTTCAGCAAGCCGTCCGCTTTCGCCGGACGTTCGCTCCTACCCAGCAACCAGCCTCCAGACGCCGCCAGAAGGCGGCATCCTCATTTCCGACAGCAATGTCGGGGAAACTAATAGCGTCGCGCGAGCGTTGCGCTTCAATGTCGATAGGAATCTGCCGTGATTGAGCGATACACCTTGCCGGAGATGGGCACGATCTGGGGCGAGCAACGCAAGATCGACCATTGGCTGGCCGTTGAGATCGCGGTCTGCGAAGCGTGGGCGCGGCGCGGCGTCATCCCAAACGACGCGATGCCATCGATTCGCGCAGCCACATGCGACCTTCAGCGCATGCGGGAGATCGAGCGCGAGACCGACCACGACGTGATCGCCTTCCTCCGCGCGGCCGGTGAGACGGTCGGAGACGCAGCTCGCTTCATTCACCTTGGGCTGACCAGCTCGGACGTGATCGACACCGCGCTCGCGATTCAAGTTGTCGAAGCCGCCGATCTGCTCATGCGCCGTCTGGATGACGCGATCGAGGCCGTTGGCCGGCAGGCGCTCGATCATCGCGACACACTCATGATCGGCCGCACCCACGGTGTCCACGCCGAACCGATCACCTTCGGCTTCAAGCTGGCCGTCTGGCACGACGAGCTGCGTCGCTCCCGGACGCGCCTGGCGGCCGCCCGCGCGTCGATGGCGGTCGGCAAGATCTCCGGCGCCGTTGGCACCCACGCCAACGTCCCGCCCGACCTCGAAGAGGATGTCTGCCGGCAGCTCGGGCTGAGCGTCGATCCCGTCTCGACCCAGATCATCCAGCGCGACCGGCACGCAGAGTTCATCACGGCGCTGGCGATACTGGCTTCGTCACTTGACAAGTTCGCGGTTGAGATCCGCCACCTGGCGCGGACCGAGGTTCGCGAACTCGAAGAGCCGTTCGACCCCGGCAACCAAGGTTCCTCGGCAATGCCGCACAAGCGCAATCCGCACGAGAGCGAACGGCTCAGCGGCCTGGCCAGGCTCGTCCGCGGTTATGTTGTCACCGCGCTCGAGAACGTCGTCCTCTGGCACGAGCGCGACATTTCTAACTCGTCGGCCGAACGCGTGATCTTCCCGGACGCCTGCATCCTGGTTGACTACATGCTGGATCTCTTCACCGATCTCGTTTCCAACTGGGTCGTCTACCCGGATCGGATGCGCGCCAATCTGGAATCGACCGGCGGCGCGATCTTCTCGCAGCGCGCGATGCTGGCGCTCGTTGAAGCCGGCCTCGACCGGCAGGTCGCCTACAAGCTGGTTCAGAAGAACGCGATGCGCGCCTGGGACCACGGCGGCCATCTGCGCGACTATTTGCGTGATGAGCCTGAGGTGACCACGCTGCTGTCCGACGAGCAGATCGACGAACTGTT
>JBBECJ010000003.1:0-1546 GCA_040881885.1 Thermomicrobiales bacterium
GTCTCGCGGCGGGCCTGATCGATGTAGGCGTCGATCTCGGCGCGTTGAGGGTCGGTCGTCAGCCCTTCAACAAGCGGGTGTTCCGGCGCCAGGACCATGAAGGTCGCGCCCCAGAGTGTGTCGGGCCGGGTCGTGAAGACCTCGATCGGGTCGCCGGCTTCGGTCTTGAAGGTGACGCGGGCGCCCTCGGAGCGGCCGATCCAGTTGCGCTGCATCGTCATGACGCGCTCGGGCCACTCGACTCCGTCGAAGCTCAGCAGCTCTTCGGCGTAGTTGGTGATGCGGAAGAACCACTGGGCCATGTTCTGCTGGTAGACGACCGCGCCGCAGCGCTCGCACTTGCCATCGACAACCTGCTCGTTGGCCAGGACGGTCTGATCGTTCGGGCACCACCAGACCGCCTGTTCCTTCTTATAGGCCAGGTCGCGCTCCATGAATTTCAGGAAGAACCACTGGTTCCACTTGTAGTAGTCGGGTTCGCAGACGATGACCGAGCGTTCCCAGTCGAACATCGTCCCCATCGTCCGCATCTGGCCGCGCATGTTCTCGATATTGGCCATCGTCCAGATGTAGGGATGGATGTTGCGCTTGATGGCCGCGTTCTCAGCCGGCAGGCCGAAGGCGTCGAAGCCCATCGGGAAGAAGACGTTGTAGCCACGCATGCGTTTATAGCGCGCGGCCGTGTCGGAGGGCGTCATCGCGTACCAGTGGCCGATGTGCAGGTCGCCGCTCGGGTATGGATACATCGTGACCGCGTACCACTTCGGGCCGGGGCCGTTGGGGTCCATCCGGAACAGGTTGGCCGCGTCCCAGGCGTCGCGCCATTTCTGCTCGATCGCCTGGTGCATATACCGTTCGCGCCTGGCGGGGATATTTGTGGTTGCCATGATCGGAACTCCTTAGCTATGAGCCGTTAGCTTTGAGCAATGAGCCTGTGACGTTGTCAGTCGTTCGGATTGGTTTGAGCCGCCTCAGGCGTCGAGCCAGGGCGGCGACGTAAGCGAGGCATGGCAGAGCTGACGCGGGGCGCGCGCCGTCGGGATCGAGAATGGTGGCCTCGGACTCACGTTGCCCGCCTCTCAGAACCACATCGTCCTGCCAAAGGCCGAAAGCTCAAAGCTGACGGCTCATGGCTCACAGCTACAAAGCAAAAAGCCCTTCATCCCTACCAGGGACGAAAGGCTTGGCTTCCGCGGTACCACCCTGCTTGACCGGTGGTTGTGTGCGCTGTTGGGTGGAGCTGCGGGGACTCGAACCCCGTACCTCAACACTGCCAGTGTTGCGCTCTCCCGGATGAGCTACAGCCCCATGACTGCGCGCTCAACACAACCGGTCCGCTTGGTGGCCTGTTATCGGAGGCAACCCGGCGATCGCTACTGTTGTTTTACGACCACGGCTCCCGGACGAGTTCGACCGCTGATACCGCCTTGCACCACCCGGCGGCTCGCTGGCGCTCGGTCTACTACTCCCGATCATCGCCATATTCCGCGCAGGATCGCTCCTGCGCACCCTGAAAGTGTATCAGCCGATTGACCGACCGTCAAAG
>JBBECJ010000004.1:0-9260 GCA_040881885.1 Thermomicrobiales bacterium
TGGCCGGCGTCCAGCGCCGCCTTGACTTGCGGCCACGACATTTCCTCCAGCATCCGCCGGTCGCTCAGGCGTCCGACCGCCTTGCTGACATCAACCACGGCTCCCACTCCTTCCCTGCTCCGTCTGGCGGCGCTCGATCAGCTCGCGTCCGCGTTCGATCACGCGGTCGCGCAACGCCGGATCGTAGTTTCGCACCTCAAGCCAGCGTTGGAGCATCTTGAGGCTATCGCGTGCCGTCTCTGCGTTGATCGGGTCCTTGACACGCGAGGTCGCTTCGCTCTCGACGATCACATGCGTCACGAACCCTGCGCCGTTGGCGATCAGCATCCGGCGAACTTCCTGCGCGTTGACGCTCTTCTCGCGCCCCGGATCGACCTCGATGAAGGCGCGCGTCACCGCCCCTCGATACTCGTCCGTCATTCGCGTCAGATCGCGCCGGGTCGCCTCCATCGGGTCGTCGCCGAACGCCGCTATCCGCACCGTCTTGAACGCGCGCGCCGGCAACTCGACGAATTCCCAGCTCGTGGTTCGCTCGCCGCCTTCGTTCGGCTCGATCGTGACGCTGACGTAACCTTTGGCCTCCCGCTCCTCTCCAAAGTCGATCCGCTCCGGACTTCCCGCGTAGACCGACGGCGGATTCGTGCTCAACGCCTGGTGCTTGTGAATGTGTCCGAGCGCCACATAGTCGAACCCCCGCGAGTTGAGGTCGTCCAGGCCAACCGTCACGTCGCGGCCAAGCATGATCGACTGTTCGTACCCCAACGACGCCCCCTGGACGCTGACGTGCGCCATCAGGACGGCTGGATGCGACGGGTCCAACCCCGCCCTCAGGCTGCTGACCGCGTTCGCGATCAGCGACGACATCTCGCGTTCGAGGTCGATATCGCCCAGTTCGCGATACTGCTCCATCGCCAACAGCACCGACCTCGTCACCCACGGCAACGCGACGACCTGAAGAACACCCGACTTCGTCTGGACATCGACACGCTCGATCTGACGGCAGACGTGCACGCCAGGGATCTCCAACACCTGGTAAATCTCGACCGGCGTCGCCCGCGTCAACACATTCGGCAGGTCGTGGTTCCCAACGATGATGACGATCGGCACTCCGGCCTGCGCCAACCGAACGACGCGCCTGGCGAACTCGCGTTGCAGCGTCGGGCTCGGATCGCGGTTCTTGAACGCGTCGCCCGAGAACAGGACCGCGTCATAACCACCGCTGATCGCGCGCGAGACGATGATGTCGAACACCTTCAGGAAGTCGCCGACACGGCTCGAAAGCCCCGTCCGTGAGTCCAGCGTCCCGTACAGCTCAACGCCCAGGTGCAGGTCCGAGAAATGCAGCAGTTTCACAGTCTAGTCGTCTTCCTCATCGCGACGGCCGCCCAACAGCACGCTCAGCCCAAGCTTCTGGTCGGGACGCTTGCCGTTCGCGCTCTCGATCAGCGCCCTCGAATATGCCCGCGTCCGGACAATCATCGGCATCGGAATCGCATGTCCAACCACCAGACACTGTTGCGATGGCTCAAGGCTGGCCAGCATCGAGCGCAGCGCCGACCTGTCGCCCGTTCCGCTCAGGACGGCTGCGATGTCACTCTCGTCGGTCAGCAAACCGCTGATCCTCGTCGCGAGCTGTGACATGACTTCACTGTCGATCTGACTCGGACGCTGGTCCACGACCATCAACGAGACGCCGAACTTGCGCATCTCGCGGGCGATCGTCCCAAAGATCGACTGGCGCGCCGCCGACGGACTCAGGAACTTGTGCGCCTCCTCCAGCACGACCGTCACCGGCCGTTCGCCGCCGATGCCTGGCTTCGAGTCGCGCTCCTGCGCCCGCTCGGTGTACTCGCTATGAATACGGCGCGTCAACAAGTTTGTCACCAGCATGTAGTCGCGCAACTCGTGGAACCGACCGAACTGGACAATGACATGGCGGCCCTGACGCAGATGTTCGACGATGTCGCGCACGGGGTCGTCGCGGGACGATTGCAGGATGAACGGGCGGTCTTCCAGATAGGCGAGCTTGCGCTTCAGCGCGTCGACTGCTCCCTCATGGGCGCCGGACGCCGCCACGAACTCCTTCGTCGCGTCAGCGTCCATCTTGAGCAGGCGCGAGAGCCATTGGTCACCGAAGTGCTTGCCGAGCAGGAACGTCGTCGAGGAAAACGTGTCGCTGAGATTCAGTTCATCCTTCAGCAGCTCAATGTCGGCCGGTTCGATCTGGTTCATGCCGATCTTGATGTGGTAGCTGGCGCGTGTGTTGCGCTCATCCAGCGAGAAGACCTTGACGCGCGTGGAATCGAACAGGTCGCGCAGGCCGGGGATGCCAGGCTTGTCCTGCTTCTCGTCGGCGTACTCATCGTGCATATCAAACACGAGCGCCGACGCGATGTCGCTGCGGATGATGCCGAACAGGATCAATCGAGTCAGAACGCTCTTGCCGGTGCCGGTCTGTCCGAAGATTCCAGATGGCCGCTCGACCAGCTTGCGCAGGTCGATTGTGACGTTGACGCCCTCCATCGCGATCGGCGAGCCGACCGCGAACAAGTCCTTGCCCTCCGCGCCGAAGACCAGGTCGAAATCCTCCTCCCGAGCGCGACGCATCTGCGCGAAGTGGGTGGGTATCGTCCGCACCGCTTTCGGCCTGGCTTCGCCAATGACGCTATCAGCGTCCTCGATCATCAGGCTCGGGCGGACCATCGCCGCCGTGTATGTGTGAATGCCGCGCAGGGCGTCGCGGATGAACGCGGAGTCAATTGGTGGATCGGACATCACAGCCGGGTCAGTCGCGCGCAATTGCAAGTCGTTGATCAGGCTGAAGTAGCGCCGGTTACCGCCTTCGAGCACGACGAAGCTGCCGACTTGCAAATCCTCGCAACTCTCGCCATCGAGCCGCACGGTCAGTCCGGCGCTGAAGCTGCCGTCAGTGACGACGCCCAACAGTTGATCGTCGCGTCTCTCCACGATTCACCAGCTTTCCAGAGTGTCCGTACGCTCCGGAATTGTATCATTCGCCCTGTCCGTCCCTTGGCGGGGCGCTGAAAGGTGTGTCCTGACAGATGAACGAACAGCCCGCGCAGCCACACGACGCGCTCGGCGCGTTGATGACCGCCGTCCGTGACGGCGGCGTCACCGACGCCGGCGCAGCCAGGCGTAGCGCGCACAAGATGGGAGAAGCCTGCGCCACCGCCGATTTGACCATAGAAGCGACCTTCGAGATGCTCGAACAGGAGGCTGGCGAGGCATTGTCGGAGCTGCACGCCGATGTGCTCGGCTCTATCGTTCGCGGCTATGTCGATCAGGTCGTCAGAGAACGCGGGCTGACGCGCCGCCGCGGCACGGGAAGGTTGTCTAGCCACGTATCCCGGCTGGCGGCGCTACACCGCATCACCCGGGCCGCGACCGCCAGCCTACGCCTTGAAGAAATGCTCTCGACAGTCGTCGAGGTCGTCGCCGAGACGATCGACGGCGACGCCTGTTCGGTCTTTCTGGCCGATCCCAGCGGTCAGACGCTGATGCTGCGCGCGACGGTCGGCTTGAACCAGGACATCGTCGGGCGGCTCGCCATTCGCGCCGACGCCGGCATTACCGGCCTGGCCGCCGCCAGCCGCCAGACACAGATCGCCGTCAACGCGACCGAACACCCAGCCTTCATCACCTATCCGATCGTCGGCGAGGACCGCTACACGTCGCAGGTTTCGATCCCCTTGCTGCTTCGAGAACCGGAGCGGCTGGTGGGCGTCCTCAACATCCAGTCGATCGACGAGCGCATGTTCGACCAGGACGAGATCACCTTCCTCGAAACGGCCGCCGGGGAACTGTCGATCGCTATCGAGAACGCCCGTCTCTACAGTCAGACCGACGCCGCCCTGCATCACCGAATCTCCGACCTGCATCTGCTACGATCCGTCGCCCGCTCGCTGATGAGCAAGCTCCGCACCGACGAACTGTTGCCGCTGATCGCCTCGCAGGCCGCGACGATTACGTCCGGCAACGCCGCAACCGTCTCGCGCGTGTTCGATGACGTTGAACAGACGCGGATCGTCCATCTCGCGTCGTTTCCAGAAGCCGAAGCCTGCGACGACTGTTTTCCCGACGCGTTCATCCAGACCGTTTACCGCTCGGGAACCGCGATCGTCATGCCGGACGACCAGACTGGCAATCAGCGTTATGTCATTCTTGGTGCGCCATTAATGACCGGTCACGGCGTCCTCGGCGCTGTTTGCGTCCGCCTCGACGCCGGTCAGAACCACACCGACGACCGGCTCGGCATGTTCCAGTCATACGCGGACTCGGCCGCCCTTGCGCTCGAAAACGCTGAACTCTACGACGAGGCGCGCCGCGGCTACGCGACCGCTTCGACCCTGCTTCAAGAGATGCACCATCGCGTCCGCAATAACCTGCAGACGGTGGCCGCGTTGCTGTCGATGCAGGCCCGCCACGCCCGCTACGCCGACTGGACGGCTCCCTTGCAGGAGGCCGTCGCTCGCGTCCAGTCAATCGCCGCCGTCCACAGCCTGCTGTCGAGCGACAACGTGACATCGGCGACTATCGCCTCGATCGTCAAGCACGTTGTCGACGAGGCGAGCATCAACGTCGTGCCGCCGGGCGTCAGCGTGACATTCAACATCGAGCCCAGCGAGGTCGAAGCCTCGTCACGACAGGCAACGATCCTTGCGCTGCTGATCAACGAATGCGTCAGCAACGCCATCGAGCACGGCATGGCGGGGCGAACGCGCGGCACGATCGATGTTCGCATCGCTCAACAGGCTGACACAATCGAGGTGGCAATCGAGGACGATGGCAACGGCATCCCCGACGGATTCACTGTCGAACGGAACAGCAGCCTCGGCCTGCGCATCGCCCAGACGTTGGCGTCCTCCGACCTCGGCGGCAGTTACACGCTCCAGCCACGCCCCGAGGGCGGCGCGCGCTCTGTGATCCGCTTCCCGGCCGGGCAACGCTAGCCGTTCACCAGCAATATGCCGACGGGAACCGCACCCGTTCCCCGTGACCGCACCCGTTCCCCCTGTCATCCCGACGCAGGAGGGATCTCACCTCAACACCCGTGCTGCTCAACCAGAGAGCCGTGCGTGCCTCGTGGTGACAGAATGAGCACTGCCGCCTTCGTCAACGTGTTTCGGCCAACGCAAGCGCGTCGCCCGTCGATGCAATGGCCTCATCCGCCGCGTATGCCTGATCCAGCAGCGTCATGATGTGGACAACGTTGGTCTCCGTGCCGCGTTGACGCAGGCCGGATTGGAGTTGCAGCATGCAGCCGGGGTTGGCCGAGACGATCGTCGGCGCGCCGGTTTTGGCGGCGTTGTCGAGCTTGCGGCCCAGCAACGTCGACGACATGTCTGGTTGCAGCAGGTTGTAAATCCCCGCACTACCACAGCACAGCGACGATTCCGGCATCTCCACCAGCGTCAGACCCGGAATCGCCGCCATCAACGCCCGTGGCTGGACGGCGACCCGCTGGGCGTGGACCAGGTGACACGGCTCCTGGTACGTCACGGTCATCTCAAGCCGCCCTGGCTGAGCCGTTAAGCCTCTGGCGATAAGAAACTCGGTCACGTCCTGCACGGAGCCTGTGAATCGTCGCGCCACCTCAGCATAGGCGGGGTCGTTACGCAGCAGGAAATCATACTCCTTCATCGCCGCTCCGCAGCCCGCCGAGTTGACAATTACGGCGTCAATTTCAGCGCTGTTGAAGGCGTCGATGTTCGCTCGCGCCGCCGCCCGGCCGGCCTCCAGATCGCCCGAGTGGATCGCCAGCGCGCCGCAGCAGCCCTGATTGGGCGGGACGATCACGTCGAATCCGTTGCGCGCCAGTACCCGCGCCGTCGCGCGGTGGACATCGGCGTAGGCCGTGCTCATCACGCAGCCGGCCAGCAGCGCGACCGTCCCGCGCCGCTCTCCTTCAGCGCGCCAATGCTCCCGGCCAGGGATCAGGAAGTCGTCGGACAGCTCCGGCAGCATCGCCTCCTGTTGCTCAAGGCGCATCAGTTTCAACGCGCCCGAACGCCGCACCGCCCGCTGGGCGCCGCTGCGTTGATACAGCTTGAGCGCCCGCGACAGCGTTCGGAAGCGCCGCATGTCGGCGAAGGCGCCCTGGAAGGCGGCGGCGCGGGCGGCCCGCACCTGCGGCGGGCGCTTCACAGTCGCCTCGATCTGAGCCCGGGCCGTTTCAACGAGTTCCCCATACTTCACGCCCGACGGGCAGGCTGCTTCGCAAGCCCGGCAGTTCAGGCACAGGTACATCTCCTCCTGGAAAGTCGCGTCCATGATGTCGAGCTTTCCCTCGGAGACAGACTTGATCAGCGAGATCCGGCCGCGCGGCGACGATCGCTCGCGCATCGTCACCCGGTAGGTCGGACAAGCCGGGAGGCAGAAGCCACAGTGGACACACGAGCGAATCACATCGACGGGGGGCGCGTCCGGACCCGAGAACCCGCCGAACCGTTCCGGTTCTGCCGCCGCTCGTGCTAGCTGCGGAACATCGACTGCTTGCATTTCGAATCTCCAACCAGTCCTATTGCAATTGCCGGAAGTGTTGCCACGTTCTCGACAAGTAGGGGCGGGTCGTTATGGCCAGCTTGACACATCGATCGTTCAGAGACCCGCCCTGTCGCCCACCCAACCACGTCATCACCACGGGTCAACTCTTCCGGTTAGTGCAATTAGAGGCCGAGCACGAAGCGGCCCGGATTCAACTGTCGATCGGGATCGAATGACTCTTTGAGTCGTCGAACAACGTCGGCGGACGGCGCCGCCAATGGGCCAAACACATCGACCCCGTCTCGCGACGCGACCGGAAGCGACATCCACGTCGGCTGGGCGTCAGTAACCGACAACGCATTCCTCAGCGACGGCTCGGACGCCGCAACCAGATAGACGAGCGCGGAACCGGGATCAGCACACACCTCAATATCAGTATCGTCGGCTATCTTCGATAGCAGACCGACCTGCCGGGAGGCGGTGATCGGCAACCGGGCGACAACCCGACCCAGCGTAAGATCGACCGAGCGAACGAACGGAGCGACCGCGGTCTCGCCACCGATGGCAACTGACTGGTCAGTACTCGGCGCCGCCGAGTCGGCCATTTCGATCACGCGTTCGACCAGCCGCTCGATCGCCGTCGCCGGCGCATCGATCCGGACATGCACGCGCCAGCCATCGTCGTTGGCGATCAGGATCAAGCTCGGCTGCAATTGCGAGCCCAGGATGGCGACGGCGGCGGCGTGCGCATCCTTCGCGTCCGCATACGACAACGCGACGCTGCGGCTCGCGCCAGGTTGGGGAAAGACCTTAAGGTTCAGCCTCGTCACGACGCCGAACGCGCCAAGCGCGCCATAGTGCAGGTGCATCATGTCGAAGCCGGTCACGTTCTTGACAACCATCCCGCCGGCCCGCGCGATCGTCCCATCCACACCTGCGATCTCGACACCGATCACCCAGTCCTTCAGCGATCCGCCGCTCAAACGGCGAGGCCCACTCAGGCCGGTCGCATAGGAGCCGCCGATCGTCGCGCGCTCCGGATGCGCAACATCGAGCGCGATAAACTGACCCTGTTCCGCCAGCAATTCCGTGATCCGCTCGATCGTGCAGCCCGGCTCGACTGCCAGCGTCATGTCGTCTGGCTCGTAGTGGATGACACCGTTCAACCGTCGTGTCAGCAACACCCGGTCGAACGGCCCGCCGCTGTTTCCGAAGGCCAGCCGCGTCCCGCCACCAGCGATCAGCATCCGCGCGTGATCGTGCTGCGCCTGACGCAGGCACTCGCATAGCTCACCGACTGAGCGCGGCTCGCTGATCTGCTCCGGAGCCAGATTCCCGAACGCCGCCTGTTGCGATCCGACCTCAGACGACATACATGCCGTCCTGGGCCAGCGCCTGCTGCTTGATCCGTGACAACTCACCGCACGAGAAGGCAGTTGGGAAGATCTTGTCGGGGTTGAACAGGTCGCGGGGATCGAACGAGCGCTTGAGTCCGGCCATCGCCGCCAGGTCATCGACGCTGAAGACCAGCGAGAGCGTCTCCTTCTTCTCCATCCCGATCCCGTGCTCGCCACTGACGGCCCCACCGGCCGCGATACAGTGCTCCAGCAACGCGTCCCCGGCTTCGAGCACGCGCTCAATCGCCCCGCGCTCGTAGCGGTCGAACAGCATCAGCGGATGCAGGTTGCCGTCACCGGCGTGGAACACGTTGGCGATTTGCAGGCGGAAGTCGCGGCCCAGCAGATCCACGAACTCCAACGCGGCCGGCAGCTTCGTTCTCGGCACGACCGTGTCTTGTAGATAGTAGTTTGGCGCGAGCCTGCCGAGCGTTCCGAACGCCGACTTCCGCCCGAGCCAGAGCAGATCCTGCTCAGCCTTGGTTGTCGCGACCCGCACCATCGGCGCGTCGTGTAGCCGGCACAGCCGCGCGACCGCCTCGCTGTGCTCGGCGACCGTCTCGCGCATCCCATCCAGCTCAACCAGCAGCACCGCCGCCGCGTCGGTCGGATACCCGCAATGAAACGCGGCTTCGACAGCCGATATCGTCAGCGCGTCCATCATTTCCAGTGAGGCTGGCAAAATGCCCTCGGCGATGATCGCCGAGACAGCCCGCGAGGCCGACTCCATCGACGGGAAGGCAGCCAGCAGGATCGCGACATCCTCGGCTTTGCGCGTCAACTTCACCATCGCCTTCGTCACGATGCCGAGCGTGCCCTCCGAGCCGACAATAGCTCCCGTCAGGTCAAAACCCGGCGTCTCGGCCGACGAACCTCCCACCCAGACCAGTTCGCCGCTCGGCAGGACAATCTCGAGGCCGAGGATGTGGTTGCTGGTGACGCCATACTTAAGACAATGCGGCCCGCCCGAATTATTGGCGATGTTCCCGCCGATCGTGCAGGCCCGCTGGCTGGCCGGATCGGGCGCGAAGAAGTAGCCGCGGTCAGCGATCGCCAGTGACAGATCCAGGTTGATCAACCCCGGCTCGACGACTGCGTATCGGTCAATCTCGTTGACTTCCAGGATCGCCGTCATCCGCGTCATCACGACCATGATCCCGCCCCGACAGGCAATCACACCGCCGGCCAGCCCGGTCCCGGCCCCGCGCGCGACAACCGGCAGCTCATGGGCCAGCGCGACCCTGACGACATCGCGCACTTCCTCGGCGGTCGCCGGAAGCACAGCAAGCAACGGCTGATGGGTTCCGGCGATGGCCTCGTCCGACGCGTCGTACTCGTAGACGGACAATCCGGCCGCGT
>JBBECJ010000005.1:0-1533 GCA_040881885.1 Thermomicrobiales bacterium
CTGGGCGACGCTCAGGTCCGGGTCGAGGTTCTCTTCCTGCGGCACGACGCCGAGGCGCGCCTTGATCCGCCGCCCGTCCTTCGTCACGTCCAGGCCGTCGACCAGCAGCTCGCCGCCGGTGAGCGGCGAGACGCAGGTGATCATGCGGATGGTGCTGGTCTTCCCCGCGCCGTTGGGGCCGAGCAGGCCGAAGCACGATCCTTCCTCGACGGCGAAGTCGATGTTATCGACGGCGACGAGGTCGCCGAAGCGCTTCAGCAGGCCGCGAGCGCGGATGATCTCAGACATGTCGTTATGGTGGATGGGCGACTCTCTGACTCTATCAGATCGGGCCGGCGATGGTCGATCCGTGCGTGTGCTGAGGCCTGCCGTCATGTTCTCTCCCGGGGTCGGTAGAGGTCGAACGTGGCGAGGATAGCACGACGCCCCTGACAGCGATGTGTCAGGAGCGTCCGAAGGATTCGCTGGCAGGCGCGCTGCTACTCTTCGAGCTCGTCGTCGTCCCTGTCTTCGGCGGCGGCGGCGTCGTTCAGGCGGACGTGGCCCTCCTGGGCAACGGTCTCGCTCCGCCATGCATCGTCGCCGGTCTGGGATCCGTCGTCGTCCTCGTCGGACAGCTCGGTCCGTTCCAGCTCCTCGACCTGGGTGCCGTAGCGGACGAGGCTCTCCTTTGTGTAGGGCCGCAGCGTCTCGGTGGCGATGGCGGTCGGGAAGGACGGCCGGCCGAGCTGGCTGGGGTCCTGGTAGGTCTCCTTAATGATCACGCGACACTCGTCGCTGGTCAGGCTCGTGACTGCCGCTGCGTACTGGTTGCCGCCGCCCATCAGCTTGAGCAGCCGCGCGCGCAGCTTCGGCTCGACCGCGCCGATGAACTCTCCGCCTGCAGTCTCGATAGCGAGCGTCCTTCCCTCCTGGCGCAGTTCGAGTCTGTCTCCGGCGTTGAGCTTGACGAGCACGCCCGGCGCGGTGTCCTGCAGGACCGTGACCGTGCTCTTGCCCATCTCCTCGATGAAGAGCGCCGGGTCGACCTGCGCCGTCTCCGCCTGGGCGGCGCCGGCCTTGGCGATCACGTTCAGCCGGTCCAGGTTCTTCCGCGCGATCTGGTTACTGGAGTCGAGCTCAAGGGCCTTCTTGTACGCCTTCTTGGCGTCGTTATAACGGTTGAGCTCCATGAAGGCCTTGCCCAGCCGGTTGTACGAATCAGAGTCGTTCGGAAACAGGTCGATGATGGCGCGGTTCGCCGCGACGGCGTCCTCCCAGCGGTTCGCCAGCGCGAGCTGAATCGCGCGTTCGGTCTGCCGTTTACGTGCCTGTGCCTTGTCTTCTTCTTGGAACATCGGGGTCACCTGCCGTGATATTGCGGTCGTTGTCCGACGGATTGTAACGCCACCCCCAGGGGTCTGCAAGGCGGCGAAGATCAAAAAAGTATGAAATTATTCCTGAACGTTTGTCGGTCGAACCTGGGCGCGCTGCAGTGAGGGGGAACCCTACCGTCGCCACGGCCGCCGGACGTCATATCCGGTTGCTCGACTG
>JBBECJ010000006.1:0-1532 GCA_040881885.1 Thermomicrobiales bacterium
GAACGTCCTCCGGCATGATAACGGCGCCGGCGGCGCGGCGCACATGCACCAGGAGTACCGCAATGTCGCTCGGAGTGACCCCTGCAATGCGCGTCGCCTGCCCGACCGTGAGTGGCCGGACGGCCAGAAGCTTCTCACGAGCCTCGTTTCTCAGGCCGGAGATCGCCGAATAGTCGAAGCCGGTTGGTATCAGCGCGTCCTCCATTCGCCGGGCGCGGTCGATGTGAAGCTGCTGCTTTTCAACGTACGCATGATAGGTCGCCTCGATGCCTGCATGGGTCAGGATGTGCGGCTGCGTGTCGCGAAACCGGCCGAGCATTGGCTGCATCGGAATCAGCGCGGGCAGCATATCCGCAATTGTCACACCCGGGCGGCGCGCGTAGTCGAGCGCGGTCATGCTGCGCGTGACAGGCGGAAGATCAAGCCGCGCCAGCAGGTTGTTGGTAGCGCTGTTCGGGCTGACGTGAAATGAATCGAGTGCACGCAGGAGCTCACTCGTCGTCCGGCGGGCGTCTTCGACCCGTTCCCGTCGATCGTCGCTGATGAGTCCGGCACTATGCGCGATTTCCGCGAGGCGAAAATCAGCATTGTCGGAGCGGAGGTGGAGGCGATATTCCGCGCGGGAAGTCAACATGCGGTACGGCTCGACGAACTCCTGGGTCGTCAAATCGTCTGCCATGACGCCAATGTATGACTCGTCGCGGCGCAACACGAGCGGCTCCTCGCCCGCGACGAACCTGGCGGCGTTGACGCCGGCCAGCAGTCCTTGACCAGCGGCCTCCTCGTAACCGGACGTTCCGTTGACCTGGCCTGCCAGGAACAGCCCGTCGACCCGCTTCGACGCGAACGCCGGCGTCAGTTCGGTTGGCTCGATCGCGTCGTACTCCACAGCGTAACCATATCGCGTGATCCGCGCGTTGCCGAGCGCGGGAATGGTCCGCAGGAACGCAAGCTGCACGTCTTGTGGCAGACTCGTGTTTGCCCCCTGGACGTAAACCTCGGTCGTCCGCCAGCCTTCAGGCTCAAGGAACAGTCCGTGACTGGTCTTATGCCGGAAGCGCATCACCTTGTCTTCGATGGAGGGGCAGTAGCGCGGCCCGATGCCGTCGATGGACCCATTGAACATCGGCGAACGGCCGACGTTGGCGACAATCAGGTCATGACCGGCTTCGTTCGATTCAACGTGATAGCACGGTAATTGCCGGCGCCAGCCGTCCGTCTGACCAGGATAGATCGCGAGCGGACGGAGCTCGATGCGGTCGATGTCACCGTCCCTGCCGGCCATCGAAAACCAGAGCGGCTCGTCGCTGCCCGGCTGCGTTTCGGTCAGGTCGAAGTCGATCGATCGCGCGTCGACGCGTGGCGGTGTGCCGGTCTTGAGGCGGCGAAGGCGAATTCCAACATCGCCGATCGACAGCGCCAACCCCGCGTCCGCGGTTTCACCAGACCGGCCACCGGGTGATCGCCACTCACCGGCGATCATGCTGCCGCGTAAGAACGTCCCGGCCGTGATGACTGCCGCCCCGCACTGG
>JBBECJ010000007.1:0-1531 GCA_040881885.1 Thermomicrobiales bacterium
ATCGAAGCGTTCTGTTCAGCCTGGTCGATCACACACGAAGCGACGTTGCTGGTCTCGTCGGGACGTGGAGCCGCCATCCTGGCCGCCGCCGCTGAAGGGAAGATCGGCCCACGAGCGGTGGGAGCTGCCGCGGCGGCTGGCGATCCATCGGCGCTGGCCCTGCTCGAACGCGCCGGGACCGCCCTCGGCGCGGGATTGGCAAACTTTATCAACATCTTCAATCCCGAGATCATCGTTCTCGGCGGCGGGGTCTCAGAAATCGGCGCGCCGCTGCTCGACCCTGTACGACGCGCGATCGACGCGTTCGCCATGCCCGTCATGCGCAAGGACGTGCGCCTCCTCCCCTCATCACTCGGCCTGAAAACCGGCATCTACGGCGCAGCCGCACTGGTGTTTCACGAGAATCATCCCTAGCGAGATGCCAGGTGCCAGATGACAGGCGACAGGAGTTCGGTGGCGGGCGAAAAACTCCTGTTCCCTGTCATCTGGCACCTGGCATCTCGCGTCGCTTGACACCCATCAAACTACCCGTGTATAGTCCGCGCCGAGCGAACCGCATTACGAATCCACTCCAGAATTGGGTTGCATCAACTGCAGGGAGTTGACGCAGCCGTACGTACAGTAGCATCGGTTACGGTTCCGTGGACGCAGACAGGTTGACCTGGCCCCATCCGCAATCAGGTGCGCGGGGCGATGTCGAATCCGGCTACCCGTTAGCGGCGTTCGGGCCGATTTGGTGGAACCGCCCTCCAGCCGTGGAATCGTCAATCGAGTCGGGCGGATAGTCCCCGAGTCCGGGCCGGTTCACGGTTCGTCGCCAGCCGGCAGGACGTGGGAGAAAGGACGAAACTGGCATGTTTGCCTTCATCGTCAAGCGAGTGTTGTGGTTTATTCCCACCATCCTCGCCGTCGCCGCTGTCACGTTTGTCTGCATGAATCTCACGCCGGGTTCGCCGTTCCAGCCGGCAGGCGCGAACAACCTGCGTGAGGACATCATCAAGCAAATCGAGAAACAGTACGGGCTGGACAAGCCACTCCCGGTTCGATTCGTGATCTATCTCTCGAAGGCGGCCCGCGGGGACTTCGGCGAGTCGTATTCCCGCCGCCCACAGAAGGTCAATGACATCATTCGCCGCGGCTTCCCCGTTTCGATGCATCTCGGCGCGATGGCGCTGGCGATGGCGACGGTGGGTGGGCTGGCGCTCGGCATCCTGTCGGCTGTAAACCAGAACGGCATCATCGACTACGTCAGCGCAACCTTCGCGATCCTTATGTTCTCGGTGCCCAGCTTCGTGCTGGGGATCCTGCTACTGATCCTGTGGGTCATCTGGATACCCGACTGGACAGGCTGGCGATTCTTTAGAGTCGGAGGCTGGGATAGTCCCAGGGACTGGGTCTTGCCAACGATCGCGCTCGGCGCCGGCCCGTTGGCCCAGCTCGCGCGCTATACCCGGTCGAGCATGATCGACGTGATCCGCTCCGACTACGTCCGAACCGCGCGGGCCAAGGGGCTGGCCGAGCGCAAGGTCAT
>JBBECJ010000008.1:0-1528 GCA_040881885.1 Thermomicrobiales bacterium
GCGTCCACAGGTCAAATCAGGTGATGATCGTCGGAACCTTGGCCGTTTCGAGCAGCTTGACGAGCGCCTGCACGTCGCCTGAGATCGTCTGCCGCAGCCGCGCCTGGACCGACTCAAGCTGGTCGCCGATCATCGCCTGAACCTCGATCGCGCCGGCCGTTGGCGCGTGGTCGGACTCGTCGATCATCATTGAGAGCGCGACAAGCTTTTCTTTCAGCTTCGACGTGCCCGGCTGCGGCTTGTCCGAGTCGAGGTTGGTCAACTCGCCCTCGACCGCAACCAGCGCCTCCTTCACCTCGCCGGCGGCCTTGACGACTTCCTCGCGCTTGTCATCGTCCTTGAGGCGTCCCTCCCACGCCTCGACCTGCTTCTTGATCGCGCGAATCTGGTTGAGCGCTTCGTGAACGGTAGAGATGTCGTTGCGGATCGCCAGCTTCATGTCGAACTGCTCGCGCAAATCGCGCGCGCGAACCGGCAGGCGCGGGTCATCGACGACCTTGAACTTTTGTGTCAACTCCGTTTCGCCGACCTTCAAGACCGCCTGATAGGTTCCCGGAAGCGCCCGCGGCGATGCGCCCGCTTCGAGCATCTGCGCGAACCGGTCGTTCTTCGGCGGGTCGTCAAGCTTGGTCGGTTTCGTGTAGCGGAAGTCCCAGATTAGGCGATTCGCGCCAGCCGCGGCCGGCGCCTTCGGCGGATCCTCGCTCTTGCTGGAGTACGAACGCACCTCATTCCCGTCAGCGTCGAGAATCGTCAGCGTCAGTTCATCCTCCGGCTGCTCCTTGAGCCAGTAGTGGATGATCGCGCCGTTCGGCGGGTTGTGGCCGGCGTCGAGGAAGACTTCCTTGTTGGTCCCCATTGCTGTCTCGACCGGCCGGTAGGCGACCGTCGTCGGCCCGGTCATCTTGTAGTTGGTGATGCCCGGCGTCGTCCCAAAGGCGCGCCCGTACTGGCGGAAGCGGATCGTGTCGCGCGGCTGGAAGAGAACGGCGGACTCGGACGCGGTCGCTGGCTGCATCTGGTGGACCGGCGAGAGGTCGTCCAGAATCCAGAACGAGCGGCCGTGCGTGGCAGCCACCAAGTCGGTTCCCTTGACGATCAGATCGTGGATCGGCGTCACTGGCAGGTTGGCCTGAAACGGCGACCACGAGTCGCCATTATCGAACGAGACATGCACGCCCACCTCGGTTCCGGCGTACAGTAGCCCCTGGCGGGCCGGATCGGCGCGGATCGTCCGCGTGAACTCGTCGTCGGGGATACCGTTGACGATCAGCTTCCAGCTCTTGCCGTAGTCGTTCGAGCGCAACAGGTACGGCTTGAGGTCGTCCTGCTGGTAGTTGTTGGCCGCCACGTAGACTGTCCCGGCGTCGAACCGCGACGGCTCGATGATGCTGATCCGCGACCACTCCGGCAGATCGCCTGGCGTGACGTTCTTCCAGTTCTTGCCGCCATCGCGCGAGACGTGAATCAAACCGTCGTCCGAGCCAGCCCAGAGCAACCCGGCTTCGAGCGGCGATTCGCGAAACGC
>JBBECJ010000009.1:0-1526 GCA_040881885.1 Thermomicrobiales bacterium
GCTAGCTGAACTCCGTCATGACGGAGATCCAACCCTCCGAAGAGCCGGATCTGAAGGTCCGCTGGCTGCATAATGGCCGATCTATGTTGCCTGGCCCTGCGCGTTTCGCTCGGTAGCGAGCGACTCGCGTGCGGCACGATTCTGACGCGACGGAACGCGCTCAGTCTGCGGCTGCCCGATCCGGTTGTCAATCAGACGCGGCAGCCTGCGGCGGCGCAGGCTTGGCCGATGTCGTCTACAATGAGGGCTCTCCGGGACTGACTGGTATTGCGACCGTACGCAGGATTCCAGGCGGCTGGCGATTGACCGGGACGGACAATAAGAGTAGAATACGGCAAGGATTTAGAACATCTATTCTACTTTTCCAGATGGACGTTCCGCCAGATGAAAGGTATCGCAGTGAGCGAACGCGACAAGGCCATCGAGGTCGCACTGGCGACGATTGAGCGCCAGTTCGGCAAGGGCTCGATCATGAAGATGAATGAGTCCTCGCGCCTGCCAATTGAAAGCATCCCGACCGGCTCGATCGCGCTGGACATGGCGCTCGGCATCGGCGGCGTTCCGCGTGGCCGGATTATCGAGATCTATGGTCCGGAGTCGTCCGGCAAGACGACGCTGGCGCAACATATCATCGCCGAGGCGCAGAAGCTGGGCGGCGTGGCCGCCTACATCGACGCCGAGCACGCGCTCGACCCGCTCTACGCCGAGCGTTGCGGCGTCAACCTCGACAACCTGCTCATCTCGCAACCGGACACCGGCGAGCAGGCGCTGGAGATCACCGAGACGCTGGTGCGCTCGGGCGCGATCGACATCATCGTCGTCGACTCGGTCGCCGCGCTCGTGCCAAGGGCCGAGATCGAGGGCGACATGGGCGATTCGCACGTCGGCCTCCAGGCGCGGCTGATGAGCCAGGCGCTGCGCAAGCTGACCGGAGCCATCTCGCGCTCGCGGACTTCGGTCGTCTTCATCAACCAGCTCCGGATGAAGATCGGCGTCATGTTCGGTAGCCCGGAGACGACGACCGGCGGCCAGGCGCTCAAGTTCTACTCGTCGGTCCGGATGGACATCCGCCGGATCGAGACGCTCAAGCAGGGTACCGATGCGATTGGCAATCGCGTCCGCGTCAAGGTCGTCAAGAACAAGGTCGCGCCGCCGTTCCGCCAGGCCGAGTTCGACATCATGTACAACGAGGGAATCTCGAAGGCCGGCAGCGTCCTTGATGTCGGCGTCGAGCTGGCCATCGTCCGCAAGAGCGGCGCGTGGTTCTACCTGGAAGAGGACCGGCTCGGACAGGGGCGTGAGAACGCCAAGGAGTTCCTCAACAACAACCCCGACATCCTGGCCGAGATCGAGCAGCGCATTCGCGCGACCGCGCCCGAATTCGCCCCGCGCGAGGCCCCGCAGGACGAAGTGCTGGCGATGGCCGGCGCCAGCAACGGCCTGGTCGAGGACGACGAGATCGTCTAATCCGCACGTCAATGAACACGACACGGCCGACGGCGAAACGATCACGCTGTAACCCCCTC
>JBBECJ010000010.1:0-1524 GCA_040881885.1 Thermomicrobiales bacterium
GGGGGGTTTGCGACAAGCGCCGGCGCTACCCAGGAACCCATACCGTAAGATCACCCCATGAACGCGACTACCCTCCGCCCGATCCAGATCCTCCCCGCCTCCATCGTTGCCCGGATCGCCGCCGGTGAAGTCATCACCCGCCCAAGGGCCGCCGTTCGCGAGCTGGTCGACAACGCCATTGACGCCGGCGCGACCCGGATCGAGATCGAGATCGAAGGCGGCGGCTACGACCTGATCGCCGTCCACGACGACGGCCACGGTATCCGGACTGCCGACGCCCCGCTCGTCCTCACCCGTCACGCCACCAGCAAGCTCGACGGTGACGGTGCGCTGGACGCCGTCTCCACACTCGGCTTCCGTGGAGAAGCCCTCGCCAGCCTGGCGGCTGTCGCTCGCGTCGAAATCCGCGCACGCCATCGCGACGAATCGACCGGAGCTCGCATCACCGCCAGCAACAGCGACAGCCATGTCGAGTGGATCGCCCGCCAACCAGGCGCCTCGGTCGAAGCGCGCGGTCTCTTCACGGCGTCGCCCGTCCGTCGCCGCGCTGCCGAACCTACCAATGAGGCGCGCGCCATCCGCCGCTTCATCGCCGCCGCTGCCGTCGCATGGCCACACGTCTCGTTCACGCTGCGCGCGGAAGGCCGCGTCACGCTGGCCACAAGCGGCGGCGTCCTCGAAGACGCCATGCTCGCTATCTACGGCGACGACGCCACCCTGGGCCTGCTCGAAGTTGGCCCGATCTCAGGCGCCTGGCACAACACGCACGGCTTAGTCTCCGGTCCCGGCGCGTCGCGCGGCAACCGTGACGGGATCGTCCTGACCGTCAATGGCCGCCTGTGTAGTGTCCCGGAACTGCAACGCGCCATCGAACGCGCCTACGCCGACATCCTCCCGCGCCAGCGCTTTCCGTACGCCACGCTCGCCGTCACGACCGATCCTGGCCGCGTCGATGTTAACGTCCACCCCGCCAAGGAGCGCGTCGTCATCCTCGGCGCGAAAGAGATCGCCGACCGCCTGGAAACCGAGCTGCACACGCTGCTTGGCCGCACAGCCCACCGCGTCGCTGAAAAGCGCTCGCTGGCCCTCCAGCTCAGCGCCCTGCCCGGACTCCAGACCGCCGAAACCGGGCCAGACTACGCGGCCCAATCCTGGAGCGGACACGTCATCGAAGCCGGCTCACTCCCGCGCCTGCGCCTCGTCGGCCACGTCGAAGACACGCTGATCGTCTGCGAGAGCGACGCCGGCACGCTCCTGATCGACCAGCACCGCGCCCACGAGCGCGTCATCTTCGACCGGATGCTGGCCGGCGCCCCCCAACTGCTCGACACCCCGACAACCCTCATCCTGACCATAGAGCAGATCGACCTCCTCGATCGCCAACGCTCCGGACTCGACGCCGCTGGCTGGCGCCTGACCGACCTCGGCCACGCCCAATACCAGATCGACGCCACCCCGCCCGACCTGACTACCGCCGCCCACCCCCACATCCACGCCCCCGTAGCCGCCCAACACACCCACTCG
>JBBECJ010000011.1:0-1513 GCA_040881885.1 Thermomicrobiales bacterium
GCCGGCTTGCAGAGTTCCAAACTGGATTCGCGAGAGAACGACGGCAGGTCATGGCGGGCCATCCGGTTTCCGAGCTGACATTGAGCAGGATCTGGCAGGACGGGCTATACGCGCGCGAGATGCGGACGGTCGATGGCCGGCGCGTATCGGTCGTCTACGGCGGCGTCTGGACCCACCAGGACGGGCCGGACTTCCGCGACGCAATGGTTGAGATCGACGGCCGGCTGCTGCGCGGCTCGGTCGAGCTGCACCTGCGCGCGTCGGACTGGAGCAGGCATGGGCATCAGCACGACATCGCTTACGACAGCGTCATCCTGCATGCCGTCGCCGAGAACGACCTGGCCGGCGACGCCAGCGGGCCGTCAGGCGCGCCAATCGCGACCATTCTTTTGATCGACTTCCTGAAGGCGCCGATCGAGGAACTGAGCGAGCGGCTCTTCGTGACGCCGCTCGGCGCGCTGGGCAGCCGGGCCTGTCTTCCGACGCTCGCAAATGGGCGGCCAGACGCCGTCCGCGATGTGCTGCGGCGGGCGGGCTGGCGGCGGCTGGCGGCCAAGCAGTTGCGCTTCGGGCAGGAGCTGGAGCACCTGCCCGCCGGAGAGGCGCTCTATCGCGGCCTGCTCGATGGAATGGGCCTCATGCACAACCGCGATAGCATGGCCGCTGTCGGCAGCCGGCTGTCCCTGGCCGAGCTCGAGGCTGCGACCGGCGACGGCGACGGCAGCGCGGCAGCTTTGCTGCTCGGTGTCGCTGGGTTCCTGCCGATATCTCCGGCCCACGCGGAGCTTGCGGATCTCTCCGGGTCAGTTGCCGGCCAGATCGAGCAGCGGTTCGTCGAACTGGCGCGCGAGCGGCAGATCGCGCAACTGCCGGCCACGATCTGGTCGTTGAACCGGGTCAGGCCGATGAACCACCCCGTTCGCCGGCTGGCCTCACTGGCGGCGCTGATCGAGCATTCGGCCCCGGACGGCTTGCTGGCGACGTTGCTGGCGTTGCCTCTCGACGCCGGTCGATCCTGGCGCGGCTGGCTGGAGTCGGTTCGACCGACGATTGGCCGGGCACGGGCCGACCAGATCGCGGTCAATGTCCTCGCGCCGTTTGTCGCCGCCTACGCGGACGCGACCGGCGACGATGGCCTCGCCGAACGGGCAGGGCTGCTCTGGGAGTCGCTGCCGGGAGCGGCGGACGATTCGGTCGCGAAGGCGGCGCTGGCGCAGATCGTCGGAGAGCAGCGCTTCCGGGTCTCGCTGGCGATCGAGAGCCAGGGACTACACGAGATCGGCCGCAACGGTTGCCGCCAACTGCGTTGCTTCGAATGCCCGATCGCGGCGCTGGCGGTGATGCACGAACCGGAGTACGCGACAGGTGGCCAGCCGCCAGGCTAGTTCGGCGACGGCTCCGATTCAGCGTTTCCGTACTCTCGTGTTGCTTCGTTGCAGCAGCAGTCATTGGCGGATGCTAGTACTAGTTTGCGGTGCGAAATTCACCCGCCGCTTCATTGCGACGAAGTGGC
>JBBECJ010000012.1:0-1502 GCA_040881885.1 Thermomicrobiales bacterium
GGCCGAGTGGGCGGGGAGCAGGGCCGGCACAAGGCACGGCCCCTACTTCCGGCGCGGTTCAGGTGTGTCGCGGTTCGTCGGCGGGGAGGCGTTGATGACCATCCCATCCTTCGACCCCGGCGCGATCCGCCTGCCAGATCCATCGGCGCGTGTGCATATGATCGGAATCGGCGGCGTTGGCGTGAGCGGGTTGGCGCGGATGCTGGCCGGACGCGGCTACGTCGTCAGCGGTTCCGACGTGAGCGAGTCGCCAGCGACCGACGCCTTGCTCGCGGAGGGGATCGAGGTTGCGATCGGCCACGACGCCGCGAACGTGGTCGGCGCCGACCTGGTCGTGATGACGGCGGCGGTCCGGGCCGACAACCCGGAGGTCGTCGCGGCGACAGCGGCTGGCGTTCCAGTCGTCAAGCGGGCGGCGCTGCTTGGGCTGCTGGCAAACGCCGCCGAGTGCCTGGCCGTCGCCGGATCGCACGGAAAATCCACGACATCCGGGATGGCGGCGCTGGCGCTCGAACGGGCCGGACTGGCACCCTCGTTCGCGGTCGGAGCGACCGTTCAGGAACTCGGCACGAACGCGCGGCTCGGCGGCGGGCGGCACTTCGTCGTTGAGGCCGACGAGTACGACTACTCATTCCTCTGGCTGCGGCCATCGGTCGCGATCATCACCAACATCGAGCACGACCATCCAGACATCTTCCCCGACCTTGACGCCGTCCTCGACGCGTTCGCGCGCTTCACGGCAGGCATCCGGCCCGGCGGGACGCTCGTCATCGCATCCGACGATCCCGGCTGCCGCCTGCTGCTCGACCGGCTCGGCGAACCGTCCAGATTCCGTGTCGTGACCTTTGGCGCGGCCTCAGGCGACTGGCGCATCGCCCGTCAACCTGATGGGACAGCCCGGGTGACAGCGCCAGACGGACGGATGTTCGTGTTGCGGCTGGCTGTGCCTGGTGGGCACAATCAGTTGAACGCGCTGGCGGTGCTGGCTGCGTCGGCGGGGTTGGGCGTCGAGGCCGTGGCGCTCGTGCCGGGGCTGGAAGCGTTCGGCGGGGTCAGCCGCCGCTTCGAGGTGCTGCTGGACACGCCGGGCCTGACGGTCATCAACGACTACGCGCACCACCCGACCGAGGTCTCCGCGACAATCGCCGCCGCGCGCGAGCGCTACCCAGGCCGGCGCGTGCTGGCCGTCTTCCAGCCGCACACGTATTCGCGAACGGTGGCCTTCCTTGATGAGTTTGCCGGCGCTCTCGACACCGCTGACGAAATCGTCCTGGCTGAAATCTACCCCTCGCGGGAGACGGATTCATTAGGAGTTTCGTCGCAGGATATCGCTGAGCGGAAGGTCTGGACGCCCACGATGGCAGGCGATCCTGAGGATGTCGCACAGGTCGTCGCGACGCTTTTGCGACCGGGCGATGTCGTGCTGGTGATGGGGGCGGGCGACATCTACAGAGCGGCGGACGCAATTGCCAATTCGTAGGGACGGACCCATGTGTCCGTCC
>JBBECJ010000013.1:0-1498 GCA_040881885.1 Thermomicrobiales bacterium
TGCCACCTGGATCATCGCGGCCTCCGTGATGCATGACGCGCGATGCGTGATGCGTGGGAGGGGTCGCGACGAATGCAATGCGTAGGGGCGGACCGATGTGTCCGCCCGACAATAGGGCCGCGTCGCAGCGGCCACAATCGAACAATAGCAATCTTCACGAACGCCGCGCGATGCGCAGGGATATTGCGCCATTGTGATCGGCTGAACGCCGATCCTATTGTCGGACGGACACACGGGTCCGCCCCTACGCATTGATTGCCCACGCCCCGCTCCGTATCACGCATCACGCATCACGTCCCGATACACCGCCAGCGTCTCCTCCGCCGTCCGTCGCCACGAGTAGGCCGCCGCCTGCTGCCGTCCGCGTTCGCCAAGCTCGGCGCGCAGCGTCTCACTGCCGGCCAGCCTGCGGATCGCATCGGCGAGGGCTGCCACATCGCGCGGATCAACCAGCAAGCCGGCCTCGCCGACGACCTCCGGCAGGGAGGAGGTGTTGGCCGCGATGACCGGCGTGCCGCAGGCCATCGCCTCCAGCAGCGGCAGGCCGAACCCCTCGTAGAGCGCCGGGTAGACGAACATTCCAGCCGCGTTGTACCAGAGCGGCAGATCCTCGCCGGCGACGTAGCCAGCGAATCGTACTCGTTCGGCCAGCCCAAGCGCGCGGGCCGTCTCGAAGATCGGCGCGTAGGACCAGCCCGCCGCGCCGGCAACAACCAGTTCCCAGCCGGTTTCGTCCGCCACCTGGGCATACGCGCGCAGCAACGTTTCCAGATTCTTGCGCGGCTGGAGCGTCCCGACAAACAGGATAAAGCGCTCCGGCAAACCCTGGGTGGCGCGGAACGCCTCGACCTCCTCAGCCGGCAGCGGGCGGTAGTCGTCGGTCACGCCGTTCGGGACCATCACGACCATCTCCGGCCGCGCGCCGTAGAGCCGGATCACATCCTGACGGGTCGCCTCCGAGACTGCTATCACCCGCGCCGCCCTCCGCACCGAGAGGCGCGTCATCAGCCGCAGGTAGCGCTGCTTCGGGCCGGGGTACTGCTCCGGGTAGAGATGAAAGGCCAGATCGTGAATCGTCACGACCCGTGGCGAGCCGGTCACCAGCGGCGTGACGTTCACCGGCGCGTGGATCAGATCCAGCCGGTACCGCCGCGCGATCGTCGCCCCAACCGTCTGCTCCCAGAGGATCCGCGCCTCGGGCCGCGCCGTTGGCAGCCGCGCATGGACCCACTCAATGCCCGGATCGAAGCCTCGCGCGGCGGACGGGCGCCGCGGCCCGGTGAAGATGACGTACTCCTCGTCCGGCCCGACAAGTGGAAGCTCGCGCGCCAGCGCCTCGGTGTAGCGGCTCACCCCCGCCTGCCGGTAGGTCGGCTCGAACGAGAGCAGGTGGCCGATCAGGCCGATGCGGAGCGGGCGGGACGTGGGACGTGGGACGCGGGACGCGGGTTTCGGCGCGTGTGCTTCGTCGAACGTCACGAATCCACCTTCCCGCGTC
>JBBECJ010000014.1:0-8807 GCA_040881885.1 Thermomicrobiales bacterium
CATCGCGGCATGACCCACGACGGCCTCGGCAAGTACCTCTCGGAGATCATCACGAAGGCGCCGGGCCCGACCGCCGACATCGTCCGCATCCTGAAGGACACCCAGACCGACGTTGTCATCAACTACCTGCCGGTCGGTTCCGAGATGGCGACCAAGTGGTATGTCGAGCAGGTCCTGGAAGCGGGTTGCGCGTTTATCAACTGCATCCCGGTCTTCATCGCCCGTGAGGAGTACTGGCAGCAACGCTTCAAGGAGCGAGGCTTGCCGATCGTTGGCGACGATATCAAGTCGCAGGTCGGCGCGACGATTACCCATCGCGTCCTGACGCGCCTATTCGCAGATCGTGGCGTCCGAATCGACCGCACCTACCAGCTCAACTTCGGCGGCAACACCGACTTCCTCAACATGCTGGAGCGCGAGCGCCTTGAGTCCAAGAAGATCTCAAAGACGAACGCCGTCACCTCGCAAATTGACTACAACATGCCGGCCGAGAATGTGCATGTCGGTCCGAGCGACTATGTGCCGTGGCTCGAGGACCGCAAGTGGTGCCACATCCGGATTGAGGGCACGACGTTCGGCGATGTGCCATTGATGATGGAACTCAAGCTCGAGGTCTGGGATTCGCCCAACTCAGCCGGTGTCGTCATCGACGCCATCCGCTGTGCGAAGCTGGCGCTGGAAAACAACATCTCCGGCTCGCTGCTGGCCCCCTCGGCCTACTTCATGAAGTCGCCGCCAGTCCAGTACCACGATGACGTGGCGCACGACATGGTCGAGCAGTTCATCCGCCAGACTTCCGCCGAGCGCGCCGTCGTCGAGACGCCGGCCGACTAGGCCAACGACTTGACCGCGCGATTGCCCGTGTTCCCATGCTGAAGCGTTTGCGTCAGCCCGGACACGGGCATCTTCTCGCCGAGCATCGCGACCTCGCCCTGAATCTCTCGTTCGTGCTGCACGAACGCTCCGACAGCCGCGCCGTCCAGAGCGCCGTCCGAGCATGCCGCGCCCACGCAAGCGAGATTCGAAATGCTGGACCCGATCTCGCCCGCCCGGCAACTGCCAGCGAGCACGACCATGCCGGCGTCACGCTGTGGCTCACAGCCACGATCGGCCTGCCGCCCCTCATGGCACAGGCGCTCGGAGCGTCGCCCGAACAGGTGATCTCAGTTGACTCCAACATGGACCCCCTACGGCCGTTCCAGTTCTTTCGCGCGACAGCCAGTCTCTTCCTGCCTGATGCCCGCCAACAGCGAGTCGGCGTGGCTGCATTGGTCCTGCGGCCCGATCGACGGACGAGTCACATCGCCATCAGCGGCGTCCACGAATGGCCGGCGGAGCGCGACGCAGCGATCCGTTCACTTGAGCGGCTGATCCAGGGCCATGCCGGACAGTGGATGCCTTCCCGCGCGCTCTGGAGCGCGCCGGCGGAGGCGCTGCTCATCGACGAGGTCTACTGAACGTCCCCAACCCGCCGAGGCAGCTCCGACGCGTCGACGATCTCGTAGCGGTAGCCCTGGTTGACGAGGAAACGTTGGCGGCGCGCTGCAAAGTGCTGCTCGCGCGTTCCAGCCGCGACAATCGTGTAGAAGTGCGCGGTCTTCCCTGGGGCGGGCCGCAGGACACGACCTAGCCGCTGCGCCTCCTCCTGTCGAGAACCAAATGTCCCGGACACCTGAATTAGCACGCTGGCGCCCGGCAGATCAATTCCTACCGAGCCGATCCGCGACAGGCCGAGCACCTTCAAGGCGCCAGATCGGAACGCTTCGAACACTTCCACGCGCCGCTCAGCCGACGATGATCCCGTCAGGACCGGAAACGCAAGCCGCCTTCCAGCCGCCAATAACCCCGTCACATCCGTCCCGACGACGATCGTCGGCTCTCCGTCATGCTGCTCCACCAGCCGTCGCGTGACGGCCATTTTGTAACGCAAGTCTTCCGCTGGCGTCGCGGCAGCCGGAACGCGAACTTCGACACAGCGCGCCGGCGCGATCCAGCCGTCCCGTTCGAGTTCCAACCACGACGCCTCAAACAGCGGCGGACCGACGAGCGCGAACACCTCCGCCTCGCGCCCATCTTCGCGAACCAGCGTCGCCGACAGGCCAAGCCGCCGTTCAGCCTCGATGACCGCCGCGAATCGGAACACGTCCGCTGGTAGCGATTGAACCTCGTCGTAGATCACCAGCCGCCACGGACGGCCGCTCAGTTCACCAGCAGCGTTGCCGGAGGTGGCGGCCTGATACGTCACCGTCGCGATCGTCAGCCCATCACGACGATCATCGATCCAGCCAATGCTTGACGGATGGCAATCAGTGAGCTCGACAAAGGCCGACTGCCACTGTTCACCAACCGTCCGCGATGGCACGAGCACCAGCACCGGTCCGCCCACCGCCACCGCCGCCGCGACTCCAACGATAGTCTTCCCCGCTCCACACGGCAACAGGATCACGCCGTTTCGGCCCGCCTCGAACGACGCTACGGCGTCGGACTGATACTGTCGAAGCCGAACGCGCTCACTGAGACCGATGTGAGTGCCTGTGCATGCCGCCCGTCTGCGGTCAACGATCGGCCACCCGGCCTGGACGGCCGCGAGCTTCAACTTTGCGACGTCGCGCCGTTCTAACGCGATCGACATCGCTCCATTCGTCGGAACCGTGACTCCGATCTCGCCCAGGACCGACGGGTCCCGCGCAACGAGCGTCGTCTGCCTGGCTCGCTCGACGATCTCAAACGCCCCATATCGGCTCATGATGTCAGCAATTCGGGCCGCGAACGCCGCCGGAACCGGCGCATGCGACCACCGATCGAGGGACGCAATCAGGTCCGAGAAGCGGGCGCCTTGGGCAGCGGAGCCCCAGAGCGCCACCTGCGACAGCTCGTATACATGGTTCCCGGCAACGATTGTTCGGAGTTGCGCGCATTTCCGCACAACCTGAAGCAGCCGATCGAGTCCATCGCCGGCGGTGACGAGCATTGTTCCATCGCGCTGGAAGATCAGGCCGGCGTCAGCCACTGGCGCAGTCCATTTCGGCGTACGGACGCCAAAACTGATATACTTGATGGGTAAGTAGCGACAGGTTATTGCCCTTGAAGTGGGGGTCCATTCTCGTGGAAATCGGCAACATCAAGCCCGTCAACATCGATTCGGAGATGCGCAGTTCGTATCTCGACTACGCGATGAGCGTTATCGTTCAGCGCGCTCTCCCCGATGTCCGTGACGGCCTCAAGCCCGTCCAGCGACGCATTCTGTACGGCATGGCGGAGATGGGAATGCGCGCCAACACGCGCTACCGCAAGAGCGCAGGTATCGTTGGTGAAGTCCTCAAGTCGTACCACCCGCACTCGGACACCGCCGTCTACGACGCGCTCGTCCGAATGGTACAGGACTTCTCGCTGCGTTACCCGCTCGGCCAGGGGCAAGGCAACTTTGGGTCGGTCGATGGCGACGGCGCGGCGGCTATGCGCTACACGGAAACCAAGCTCTCGGCCATCGCCGAGGAGATGTTGCAGGACATCGACAAGGACACTGTCGACTTCAAGCCCAACTACGACGACCAGACGCGCGAGCCGAAAGTCCTGCCGGCCAAACTGCCCAACCTGCTCGTCAATGGCGTCTCCGGCATCGCCGTCGGGATGGCGACCAACATCCCGCCGCACAACCTGACCGAGGTCTGCAACGGCATCATCCACCTGATCGACAATCCCGACGCCAACGTCGAGGACCTGATGCAGTTCATCACCGGGCCGGACTTTCCGACCGGCGCCACGATTCTCGGGCGCGAGGGCATCATGGCCGCCTACGCGACCGGCCGCGGCCGGGTCGTCATCCGCGCCAACGCCTACATCGAGGAGTCCGCGCGCGCCAATCGCTACGCGATCATCGTCAACGAGCTACCTTATCAGGTAAACAAGTCCGCGCTGATTGAAAAGATTGCTGAGCTGGTCAAGTCCGGCCGTCTGGACGGCATTCACGACCTGCGTGACGAGTCCGACCGCAACGGCATGCGGATGGTCATCGAACTAAAGCGCGAAGCACAGCCGGGTAAGGTGCTCAACAACCTCTATAAACACACGGCGCTGCAAACCTCCTTCGGCGTCAACGCGCTCGCGCTCGTCGACGGCGAGCAGCCGCGCGTTCTGACTCTCAAGCGCATCCTCCAGCTCCACATCGAGCACCGGCAGGAGATCCTGAGACGTCGAACAGAGTACGAACTGGGACGCGCTCAGCGTCGCGCCCACATCCTCGAAGGGCTCAAGATCGCTCTCGACAACCTCGACGCGATCATCAAAACCATCCGCGCCTCGCGCACCTCCGAGAGCGCCCGCACGAACCTGATGAAGAACTTCTCGCTCTCGGAAGTCCAGGCGACTGCCATCCTCGACATGCAGTTGCGCCGCCTGGCCGCCCTGGAGCGCAAGAAGATCGAGGACGAGTATCTCGAAGTCCTCAAGGAGATCGCGCGTCTCGAAGATCTGCTGGCCAACCCGCGCAAAATCCTGGCACTGATCAAGGACGACCTGATTCATCTCAGAGAGAAGTTCGGCGACGAGCGCCGCACGCGCATCATCGACGACACCGGAGACATCAGTGACGAAGACCTGATTCCTGAGATGAACGTCATCGTCACGCTGACGAATCGCGGCTACGTCAAGCGGATTCCCGACGAGGTCTACAAGACCCAACGGCGCGGTGGCCGTGGCGTGACCGGCCTGACGATGCGCGAGGCGGACGGCGTCCAGCACCTGCTGGCGGCCAACTCGCACGAATCGCTGCTGTTCTTCACCAACCGCGGCCGCGTCTTCCAGGTCAAGGTCCATGAGCTACCGGACGCCGGCCGGACCGCCAAGGGCATCCCGATCGTCAACCTGATCGCGATTTTGCCCAACGAGGCGATCGCGACGATGCTGCCGGTCCGCGAGTTCAGCCAGGGCAGCTACCTGTTCTTCTGCACCCGCAAAGGACGCATCAAGCGCACATCGCTCGACCAGTTCTCGTCAGTCCGCTCGTCAGGTCTGATCGCGATCGGTCTTGAAGAAGACGACGAGCTGGCCTGGGTGCGGACGACCTCGGGCGACGACGAGATCATCCTTGTCACCGAGCAGGCCAAGTCGATCCGTTTCCACGAGGAGGACGCGCGCGCGATGGGCAGACCCGCCGCTGGCGTCCACGGCATCCGGCTTGCTGCCGGAGATCGCGTGATGGCCGCCGATGTGATCGACTCCGAAACCCGCGAATTCGACCTGCTGACCGTCTCGGACAGCGGATTCGGCAAGCGCACCAGACTCGAAGAGTTCAACCGCCAGTATCGCGGCGGTCAGGGCGTGACAGCCATGAAGCTGACTGCCAGAAACGGAAAGGTCGCCGGTGCTTCCATCGTCAACGCTGAACAGGAGTTGGCCCTGATCTCAACGGCCGGAGTCGTCATTCGGATGCCGGTAAGCCAGATTTCGCGTTATGGTCGCCAGGCGCAGGGTGTCGGGGTCATGCGGCTTGGCGCAGGCGAGAAAGTCGCCGCAATGGCCGTCCTCTCGGAACGAACCGACGAGTCGGACGCGCTGGTCGACACGCTATCTGAGATGGAAGCAACCGACGCCGAGAACGGCAAGAACAAGAGCAGGAGCAACGGCCGCGTGCCGAAAGCCTCCCGCGCCAGCAGCAGCTAAGGGCTTGCCGGAGCATCGGGATCGCGGGTCCGGAGTGGTTCGGTGACGAACAGCCGGGCCCGCATCGCGCCAACCGGAACAATCAGCAATGCTGATCCGCTCGCCGCCGTCGTCAGAAAGGCAATCGTCGCGTTCGCGCGGCTGACGTCCGCGGCGCTAGCGCTTCCCGCGACCGCGACGACAATTGCAAAGACTGCGAATGCCACCGGCGGCACGAGTGTCCGAAACCGCGGGGCAAGTCCTCCGTCAAGTAACGTCGCAAGCGCCGCGATCATCCAGGCGGCCGTCAGGCCCTGTCCAAGCTTGTCTGCCGCGAACTGTTCGGCGGCGGCGATGGCTGCCGCGACAACGAGCGCCGCGGGAAGCAACGCGATTCCCGCCGACAGAGGAGATTCAACGCTGGCGAGCGCGGCAACGATTGACACAATCCCGACCACCGCCAAAACGGCGACTGCCGCAGCCAGGAAGTGACCCGTCGCGCCACCGAGCCTGATGTCGGCAACTTCAATCCCTGACGCAACATCCACGACCGGCACAAGCAGCGCCAGTGTCGCTGCGTCCGTGGCGTTGAGCGACCATGAACGCTGCGCCTCGGATTGGCCGGTCGCCCAGGCGGCGATTCCCGTCAGAACTGCAAGCACGACGCAGATCGCCGGCAACGCCAGCGCGCCGAGCCGGTCGTCGAACGCCGGCAGTGAGAGGAACGTCGCGCCGACCAGCGCGCGGACGACCGCCGCCGGAACACGATCGCGCCAGTCGCTCGGTAGCGATGGCCTCGCCGCCGGCATTCGACGCGATGGCCGATGTTCGCCGGAAAACGTCCGTCGTGTTTTCGGGCTAGCTGGTGCGCCGCTTTTGTCGAGGCCTATCATCGACCGATTCTACCCAACCGGGTGCATGTCCGGTCGTCACCGACTGGATGCTATACTGCGCGGCCAGTCCACGCGGATTCAGCAATTGTCGTAGCGGGACGGAACACTGGTGATTGCATCGCGGCGTGTTGGAGTGTTTGGCGGCACATTCGATCCAATTCACGTCGGGCATTTGATCGTAGCCGAGATCATGCGTTGCCACCTCGACCTCGAACAAGTCATATTCCTTCCGGCCGGCCGGCCCCCGCACAAGCCGGATCAAACCCTCAGTTCCGACCAGGATCGATTGGAGATGCTGCGTCTGTCGCTGACTGACACCGCCGCCTTCACGATCAGCACCATCGACATCGACCGGCCCGGCGCCTCGTACACCGCCGATAGCCTCCGCGATCTGCAAGCCGAAGTCGGTGCCGATTGTGAGCTGCTGTTCATGATGGGACAGGATTCGCTGCGCGACTTCCCGACCTGGCACAGGCCCGACCTGATCGCTCAACGGGCGAGGCTGGTAGTCGCGCTGCGGCCTGGTGTGTCAATATCACCCGCCGAGATTGAGCTGGCGGTTCCGGCGGCGGCCGGGCGCATCCAGCTCGTTCCCGTCCCGTTGATCGGCGTCTCATCTCGCGAGCTGCGCTCCGCTATCCGCGCCGGCGGTCCGTATCGTTATCAGGTGCTTCCCGCCGTCGCCGACTTCATCGAACAGCGGCGCCTGTATCGCGATTGACACATTATGTCCGATGGCGCGGTTGACACGTCTCCGATGGGCCGCGTACACTCATCTGTCGGTTGTATCCACCATAGGTCGGTTGTATCCACGCGCTGAATACGGCATTGGTTGTCGCCAACATGCGACTGACGTTGATGCTGGCGAGGAGTTGAGTCCGTTGCGTTCCCGTTCGAATCTGGTTCTAGCGTTGATCGTCATCGTCACACTCGTGACGACATGGATCTCACTCCCCACCGACTTTCTCGATGTCGGCAACTTCAAGGAAGACAACGAAATCTACATTCACGAGGGCCTCGATCTTCAGGGCGGCCTCCAAGTCGTCCTCGAAGCGCGACCACCAGAGGGGCAAAGCATTGACGGCGATGTCCTCAACGGCACACGCAACACGATCGAGCGCCGCGTCGGCGGCCTCGGCGTCAGCGAGCCGCTGATCCAGACGCGCGGCGACGACCAGATCGTCGTCGAGCTACCCGGTGTCAACGACCCTGACGCCGCCATCAACCTGCTGCGCGAGACAGCCCTGCTTGAGATCATCGACACGCAGGGCGTCCCGCTCAACATCGGGACGCGTGTCAACACGACGCTTGGCGCCGCTGAGGTTCCCGCCACATCAACGCCAGAGGCAAGTCCGACGACGGATGGGACACCATCAGCCGAAGCTACTCCGTCCGCGGACGCGACGGCCTCGCCCGAGGGGAGTCCGACTCCGCCGCCGGTCGCGACCGTTGAAGGCCCGACCTATACGACGATCGTCTCGGGGGCCGACATCGCTAACGCGTTTCCGACCACTGACCAGTTCGGCACGCTCGTCGTCGGCTTTGAGTTGGATGGCGGCGCTGCCGATACGTTCTTCGAATACACCAGTTCCCACATTGGGCAACCGATGTCGATCGTCGTTGACAAGGTCGTCATCAACACGGCCACGATTCAGAACGCTATTTCCAACGAAGGCTCGATCAGCGGTCTCACGGCCCAGGAGGTCACCGACCTCTCGCTGCAGCTCAAGTCCGGCGCCCTCGAAGTTCCGCTCGAAGTCGTCCAGAGCCGAACGGTTGGCCCGACGCTCGGACAGGATTCGATCGACAAGAGCATCGTCGCCGGTATCGTCGGCCTGACGATGGTCGCGATCATGATGGTTCTCTACTATCGGCTGCCCGGCCTGCTCTCGGTCATCGCGCTGCTGACGTATACGTCAATCGTCTTCGCGCTCTTCAAGCTCATTCCGGTGACGTTGACGCTGGCCGGTATCGCGGGATTCATTCTGTCGATCGGGATGGCTGTCGACGCGAATGTCCTCATTTTCTCTCGCCTGAAGGATGAGATTCGGTCGGGCAGGGCAATTCGCAACTCAATCGAAGCCGGTTTCGACCACGCCTGGCCATCGATCCGCGATTCGAACATCGCGACGATGATTACCTGCGTCATTCTTTACTGGTTTGGCCGCTACACCGGCGCCAGCATTATTCAGGGCTTCGCGCTGACGCTGTTTATCGGCGTCGTCGTCTCGATGTTTACCGCCATCATCGTCACCCGGACGTTGCTGCGCGTCA
>JBBECJ010000015.1:0-1471 GCA_040881885.1 Thermomicrobiales bacterium
CATGATCACGATGATCGGCCTGGCGGTCGGCATCGACTACTCGCTCTTCGTCCTTGAACGCTATCGCGAGGAGCGCCGGCGCGGGATGTCCAAGCTGGACGCGATCTCGATCGCGGGCGGGACGGCCAGCAAGGCGGTCGTCTTCTCCGGCATCACGGTCGTTCTGGCGCTGGCGGGCATGCTGATCGTCCCGTCGACCATCTTCCAGTCGCTCGGCGCCGGCGCCGTTATCGTCGTCATCGTCTCTGTCCTGGCGACGCTGACACTCGTCCCGGCTCTGATCGGGCTGCTGGGCGACAAGCTCGACTGGCCGCGCCGCCGCAAGTACGACGAGAAGACCGTCGCGGCCCAGTATGAGTACGATCACGAGACGATCCACAAGGGCTTCTGGGGCCGGATCACGGCCATCGTCATGCGCCGGCCGGTCATCGCCGTCGCCATCACGTTGGTGGTCCTGATCGCCGCGACGCTGCCGTACTTCGACATGCGGGCCGGCACGACCGGCGTCGAGACGCTGCCCGAGTCGGACGTCAAGACGGGCTTCGTGATCCTCGAAGAGGACTTCTATGTCGGCATGCTGGCGCCGGTCGAGATCGTCATCGACGGCCCGGCCGACGACGCCGATGTCCAGGCGGGCATCGACTCGCTCGTCGCCGACATGCAGGCCAGCGGCCAGTTCGGCGCGGCCACCGTCGAGACGAACGAGGCCGGCGATCTGACGCTCGTGTCCGCGCCGCTCGTGACCGAGGCGTTCGCGGAAGCGTCGCACGACACAGTCAACTGGCTGCGCGACAGTATCATCCCGGCCACCTTCAACGGCTCCGGCGCGGAGGTGCATGTCACCGGTGACACCGCCTTCGACGAGGACCAGAACGCGATGATCGAGGATTACACCCCGATCGTGTTCGCCTTCGTCCTCGGCCTGAGCTTCATCCTGCTGATGCTGGCCTTCCGCTCGATCGTCGTGCCGATCAAGGCGATCCTGATGAACCTGCTCTCGGTCGGCGCGGCCTATGGCCTGCTGGTGCTGATGTTCCAGAAGGGGTACGGTGGCTTCCTCGGCTTCGCCGAGACGCCGGCGATCGAGTCCTGGCTGCCGATCTTCCTGTTCTGTGTCCTGTTCGGCCTCAGCATGGACTACCACGTCTTCCTGCTGAGCCGGATCCGCGAGCACTATGACGCCACCGGCCGTAGCAAGGAGTCGGTCGCGGTCGGGTTGCAGGCGACGGCCAAGATCATCACCGGCGCGGCGCTGATCATGGTCGCGGTCTTCGGTGGCTTCGCTTCGGGCGAGTTGGTCTTCATGCAGCAGGTCGGCTTCGGCCTGGCGGCGGCCATCTTCATCGACGCGACGATTGTCCGCTCGGTCCTCGTCCCGGCCGCGATGGCCCTGCTGGGCAACTTCAACTGGTACCTGCCGCGCTGGCTGCACTGGCTGCCTGACCTGCGCGTCGAAGGCGCGGCCGCCCAC
>JBBECJ010000016.1:0-8636 GCA_040881885.1 Thermomicrobiales bacterium
CCAGCTCGAAGCGCCACGCGCGATCTGGCTGATGGTTCCAGCCGGCTCGCCGGTCGACGATCAGATCGCGGCGCTCGTGCCGCTGCTCGACAAAGGCGACATCATCATCGACGGTGGCAATTCGCGCTACACGGACACGATCTCTCGCCACGACAATCTCAAGGAACAGGGGATCCACTTTCTCGACGCTGGAACATCCGGTGGCGTGTGGGGCCTCCAGGTCGGCTACTGCCTGATGGTGGGCGGGCCGGATGAAGCGGTCAAGGTCGTCGAGCCGGCCTTCAAGTCGCTGGCCCCAGAGGGCGGCTATCTGCACATCGGGCCGTCGGGGTCGGGCCACTTCGTCAAGATGATTCACAACGGGATCGAGTACGGCATGATGCAGGCGTATGCCGAGGGGTTCGAGATTCTCGAAAAGTCGCGCTACGACATCGATTTGCGCGCAGTCGCCGACCTCTGGATGCACGGATCGGTGGTCCGCTCGTGGCTGCTGGAACTTGCCGAACTTGCGTTCGCCGAGGATCCGCATCTGGATTCGATCAAGGGCTACGTCAACGATTCGGGCGAAGGACGCTGGACCGTCTTTGAGTCGATCGACCTAGATGTCGCGGCGCCGACGATCTACATGGCCCTGGCGATGCGCTTCCTCTCGCGCCAGGAAGACACCTTTGCCAACAAGGTCCTGGCCGCCCTCCGCAACCAGTTCGGCGGTCACGCTGTTGTCAGGGAATAGGTGTTAGGTGTCAGGGACCGATCCGCCTTGGTCAAGAGATCGCGTCCGATCCAACAAACCAGCCCCTAGCACCTTACACCTATCGCCTATTCCCTCGATTGGAAGTCAGATGACGATCTCACCCAGGACCGTCACACCACAGGAAGCAGACGACTTGCGGGGCAGCGCCAACCCATTGCGGGAAGGGCTGCTGATCGAGCGGACGCCTGAGCCGTTCGCGATGGTCATCTTCGGCGCGTCCGGCGACCTGACGCGCCGCAAGCTGATTCCGGCGCTCTACAACCTGGCACTGGAACGATTGCTGCCGGCTGGATTCAGCGTGGTTGGCTTCGCCCGGCAGGACATGACGACACATACGTTCCGGGCCAGGATGCGCGAGGCGGTCGATGAGTTCTCGCGCAGGCGGCCGGTTGATGACACGATCTGGTCCTCGTTCGAGCAGGGACTGACCTACGTGCGTGGCGACTTCACCGACGCGTCCGCCTACGGCCAACTCAGCCGGCACCTCGCGACGCTTGACCAGGAGCGCGGGACGCTCGGCAACCGTTTGCACTATCTGGCGACACCGCCCGAAGCCTATGACGATGTCATCGAAAACCTCGGCGCGAACGGTATGAACGGCGGCCCCGACCGGACCTGGCAGCGGATCATCGTCGAGAAGCCGTTTGGGCATGACCTGGATTCGGCCCGCGAATTGAACGTCACCGTCAACCGGGTCTTTGACGAGCGCGATGTCTACCGCATCGACCATTATCTTGGCAAAGAGACGGTCCAGAATATCATCGCGTTCCGCTTCGCGAACGGCATCTTCGAGCCGCTCTGGAACCGGCAGTACGTCGATCACGTCCAGATCACCGTCGCCGAATCGCTCGGCATCGAGCGGCGCGGCGGTTACTACGATCAGACCGGCGCGTTGCGCGACATGGTCCAGAACCACCTGATGCAACTGCTGACGCTGGTCGCAATGGAGCCACCAGTCGAGCTGAAGGCCGACCCGGTTCGCGACGAGAAGGTCAAGGTGCTGCGGGCTGTCCGGCCAATCAAGCCGGACCTGGCCCGCCGATTCACTGTTCGCGCCCAGTACCGCGAGGGATTCGAGGCGGGTGAGCCGGTGGTCGGCTACCGAGACGAAGAACGCGTCGATCCCGACTCGCGGACAGAAACGTATGTCGCCCTCAAGCTGTTCATCGACAACTGGCGTTGGGCGGGCGTTCCGTTCTATTTGCGGACCGGCAAACGACTGCCCAAGCGCGTCAGTGAGATCGCAATCCAGTTCAAGCGAGCGCCGCACCTGCTCTTCAGCGGCGGCTCGATCGACCGGATGGAGCCGAACGTCCTCACGCTCGACATCCAGCCCGATGAGGGCACATCACTGAAATTCGCCGTCAAGGTGCCTGGGCCGATGATGAACCTGCGTTCCGTGCACATGGGCTTCCAGTATGGGACATCTTTCAACATTCAGTCGCCAGACGCATATGAACGATTGCTGCTCGACGCGCTGCTGGGAGATCCAACACTGTTCACGCGGCGCGACGAGGTCGAGACGGCCTGGTCGATCGTCAGCGACATCATGACCGGCTGGGCGCGAACGCAGGCCAGCCCGCTTCCGACTTACGAGGCCGGGAGCTGGGGGCCGACTGAATCCGACGCGTTCCTGTCGATGGAGGGCCGCGCCTGGCGGCAACCGTGACCCGATGAACACAACAGCCAGAGACACATCCGGGCGAATCGATGTCAACGCTGGGTCAGGCGAACGGGTCAGCGTCGACAGGATATCGAGCGAGCTGCACCGCCTCTGGGCGGACATTTCCCGTCAGGTGGAGGAGAAGTCCGGCCAAATCCCGTTGCGGACAAGCATTCTGACACTCGTTGTCGTCGCGCGCGGCCAGTTGGAGATGAGAACCGCTCACGCCGTCCTGCGCGAATTGGCGGAGCAGCTCCCGTCGCGCGCGATCGTCATCGAGATCGGCAAGCCCGGCACGCAACTCGACGCCGTCATCTCGGCCAACTGCCGGATGGTGGTCGCCGACCGTGCGACCTGTTATGAGGTAATCGAGATTCGCGCTCCGTCAGACCGGCTGGATGCCCTGCCGAGCCTGCTCGTCCCGCTTGAGCTGTACGACATTCCGTCGTTCATGTGGTGGGTGGGCGACGTGGACTTCAGTTCGTCGGGGTTCCTGCGCTTGTCGCAGTCCGCCGAGCGCATCATCGTTGATTCGTCGCGCTTCGACGAAGCTCCGGCGGCGCTGGCCGATTTTGAGACGTTCCTGCAAAGCGGCGAGGCGAGCTGCACGGGCACGGATCTGAACTGGGCGCGCTCGACCTCCTGGCGCGAACTGATCGCGCAGTCATTCGACCATCCGCGTACACACGGCCTGCTCAACCGGATTCAGCGCGTCGAGATCGGCTATGATCCAAGCGCCGAGGCGCAGGCGCTACTGATAACCGGCTGGCTCGCGACGCGGCTCAATTGGAGCCTCAGCGCCGCGACCGCCAACCAGAACGAGACGACGCTGCGGCTGCGAAGCCAGCACAACGAGGTGACCATTACGCTGACGAACACCGCGAGCGCGGGCGTCGGCCTGCGCTCAGTCCGCATCCTGGCGGGTTCCGGCAGCCGCAATGCCCGGATCGCCATCCGGAGGCGGTCGGAGGATCTGGCGGCCGTCTCCGTCGAAGCCGCGGGAATGCCGCGCCAGGAGCGGATCGTCCGCGACCGCCAGCCGCGACTTCACGAACTCATCGGTTCCGAGTTGCTGATCCACACCCGCGACCGCGTCTTCGATGAGGCGCTCGACTTCGTCTCGAGCATCGTGACGAACTTGAGGAGTCCGCATGGCTGACACAGGCATAGCAATCCAGGTCTTTGAGTTGGTGGATAGTCTTCAGGAAGCCGCCGCCCGCCACGCGACCGACGTGTTGCGGGCCACCACGTCCGGCAAGGACGTTCGGATCGCGCTCTCCGGTGGATCGACACCAAGAGGATTTCACGAGTTGCTTGCCGAGTCCGACGGGATCGACTGGTCGAGGGTGCATGTATACTGGGGTGACGAACGGACCGTCCCTCCCGACCACCCGGAGAGTAATTACCGGATGGCGCGCGAAACTCTGCTCGACTATGTCCCAATCCCGTCCGAGCAGATCCACCGGATGCGTGGCGAGCTCGATCCCGCGACGGCGGCGGACGAATACGAGCGTATCCTGCGTGCATCGTTCGGCGTCGACCCTCCCGAATTGCTGCGCTTCGACCTCAACATCCTCGGTGTCGGCTCCGACGGGCACACGGCATCACTCTTTCCTGGCACGGCTGCACTGGACGCACACGATCGCTGGGTCGTCGCCAACCATCTCCCGCTGCAGGAGAGTTGGCGGATTACGCTGACCTACCCCGTCCTGAATGCCGCCAGGCTGACGCTCGTGCTTGCCAGTGGAGACAGCAAGGCCGCGGCGATTGGTCGCATCTTCGATCCCAATGACGATGACAAGCCGCCCGCCGCCTTCGTCCGGCCGGACGGCCAGATCGTCTGGCTGCTCGATGAGGCGGCGGCTGCAAAGCTCGGCCGGTAGCAGCTTCGCCACAGATCAGTCTCTTGGAATCGTGTGTTACCCGACGGCAGCACAGAGCATTGAAGCGTGCAAAAGCATGTTCTCGAAGCGCCAATCGCCGCGTAACCCTTGCGTTTCCACCATTTTCGATATCAACAGGGTTGACAGGATCACGAATCCATGGGAAGAACTCCCATCGGCAGTGAGGCGTACTCGCATGATCCGATGACAGGGAGGAAGCGCGATGCGGATTGCCACATACGACGATCAACGAATGGGAGTCGTCGCGAAGGATGACACCGTCGTTGACATCACCGATCTGCTTCAGCAGTACGATCCCCTCGGCCCCGAGGATTTGCTGCCGGACCTGATCACCCACTTCGGCGAGCTGAAGTCGGAGCTGGAGAGCCGGTCAGCCGCCGGGGGCGGCAAGCCTCTCAACCAGGTCAAGCTTCACTCTCCGCTGACGCGGCCCACCAAGATCGTCTGCCTGATCGGCAACTATCGGGAGGGCACCGACAGGCCCATCCAGATTCTCGACATCTTCTTCAAATCTCAAGAAGGCATCGTCGGCGACGGCGACACGGTTGTCCTGCCGCCGCACCAGGCCGACATCTTCCACCACGAGGCGGAGATCGCGGTCGTGATCGGCCGGACGGCCAAAGATCTCAAGGAATCCGAGGCCATGGGCGCCATCTTCGGCTACACGGCCTACAACGATGTCTCCGCCCGCGGGCTGGGGCGCAAGGGCATCAACAGCTTCCTCGGCAAGTCGTTCGACACCTTCGCCGGCTTCGGTCCATGGATCACGACCGCCGACGAGATTCCCGACCCGCAGACGTTGCACATCACGGTCGATGTGAACGGCGAGCGCCGCCAGGATTACTCCACAAGCGACATGGAGCGGCCAATCAAGGAACTGGTGTCCTACATCTCGTCGGTCACGACGCTCAATCCAGGCGACGTGATCTGCTGCGGCACGAACCACCAGGGGCTTGGCTCGATGCAGCACGGTGACGCGGTGACGACATCCGTGTCGGGCATCGGATCGTTCACGCTCCTCACGGAGGACACTCACCAGCGCGCGTGGCAGCGTGGCGTCGACGAAGAGATGGCGCGGCGAGTCCGCGAGACGGGAACCGGCCGTGAAGGGTCGCGGTTGACGGGAGGGGCGTCTTCATGAGACTGGTGCTGACGAACGACGATCGCATCGGCGTCGAGCGTGACGGCGGTGTCGTTGATGTGTCCGCCGCGTTCGATGATATTCGCTATCGGACCGCGAAGGACAGGATGCCGCGTGTCCTGTCAGTCTTCCTCGACCGCCGGTCACAGATCGAGGAAATGGCCGCCGCCGGCGAGCCGAAGCCGGTTTCCGGCTTGCAGGCGCCGGTGCCGCGACCGCCAAAGCTGATTGCCGCGTTCGGCAATTACATGGAGGGGACAAACCGCGAACGGCAGACGCAGGATATGTTCCTGGAGAGCCCGGAGTCGGTCCTCAGTCCTGGCGGGACGGTCATCCTGCCGAACCACCCGGCGACGATCTTCCACCATGAGGCGGAGCTGGGCCTCGTCGTCGGCCGCCGCGCCAAGGATCTGCCGGCCGACGAGCGGGCGCTTGAGTGCCTGGCCGGCTACACCTGCGGGATCGATGTCTCGGCGCGCGGAGTGGGCCGAATGGGTCCGAGTCGGATGGGCAAGTCATTCGACACCTTCACCCCGCTCGGACCGGCGATCGTCACGACCGACGAGATCCCCGACCCGCAGAACCTGCGCGTGACGATGAAGGTCAACGGCGAGTTGCGCCAGGACTACTCGACGAGCGACATGGAGTACCCGGTCGTCGAGGTGCTGGCGTTCATCACCGGCTACATGACACTCGTGCCGGGCGACGTGTTGATCTGCGGCACGAACCATCAGGGACTCGGCGCCATGCAGGACGGCGACCAGCTCGAGATGGAGATCGAGCGGATCGGGAAGCTAAGCGTGTCCGTCAGCGATCCACAAAAGCGCGAGTGGCCACGTGGAATCGATCAGGAAATGGCCAATCGAGTGCGGACGGTCGGAACGTAGCGATATCTACCAGTAATCGACGTGTCGTGGGGCAGCAATAGTTGCCCCACTCGGATTTCCGGGATGCCGGCCCGCGCACGAGCGACGTGACACGTATCGCGGATCACTCAGTCCGAGGCCGCCAAGAGGTCGTCCGTGTCCTGCTTGCTTGTGGCCGGGATGAAGACGGCTGTGCGGTTACGGCCTTCGCGCTTAGCCCGATACATCGCGATATCCGCACGGTGGAGGATATCGTCGACGTCCGCGTCGTCGGTTCCATCCGAGACGACGACGCCGACACTGGCGGAGATACAGTAGGTCTGGCCGACGATCTCGAACGGAACCGCGAGCGCGGCGTGGACGCGCTCGGCAACCAGCCGCGCGCCGGCAACGCTGGCGAGGTCTTCGATGAGCAGGACGAACTCGTCCCCTCCCTGACGGGCAGCTGTGTCAACCTCGCGCAGAACTGACCGGAGCCGGTCGGCGATGCCGATCAATAACTCGTCACCTACGGCGTGTCCCCAACTGTCATTCACGTGCTTAAAGTTGTCGAGGTCGATAAACATGACGGCGAACGACGATTCAGCGCGCCGGCTGCGCTGAATCGCTTTGCCGACATGCTCGGTAAAGACGGTGCGATTCGGAAGGCCGGTTAGCGGATCGTGAAGGGCGTGGAACCGAAGCCGCTCCTCGTCGAGCCGCCGGGCGGAGATGTCGCGTGCGTTGACCACGATGCCGTCAATGCCGGGCACATTGAGCCGATTGGATGCCACGGCTTCGATCCAGGACCAACTGCCGTCGCCACGACGAACTCTGACGATCATCGTCACGGCGTCCGCATTGGCGCCACCAGCGACGATGTCGCCTAGCGTCTGCGTGCTTTCCAAGTAATCGTCGGGGTGGACGAGATCGACAAGGCGGATGCCGTCCACGCTGGCCGCCGTCCGGCCGAGGATCTGCTCGATCGCCGCGCTGGAGTAGCGGATGCGGCCGGCGGTGTCGAGCACGATAATGGTGTCCGAGATGTTCTCGATCAGCGCGGACACCTGCTGATTGCGCTCGTGAGCCAGCCGGATGCGTTCCTCCTCCAGCAACGCGCGGCGCAGGCGCGTCTCGGTGACGCGCGTAATCACGAGCACCGACGCCACCAGGAAGATGACGGCGCCGCCAAAGCCAATGCGCGTCAATCTCCAGGCGCTTGTGGACGCAGTCGTCAAGTGCTCACGGGTTTCGCGAATTGCTTCAGCCAGCGTGAAGAGGGCGGTCGCAGCCTGTCCCTTGGTCAACAAATCACCAGCCGGCAACGCGCCTGCCTGTGCGGCGCCGATCAGCCCATCCAGCGCGTCGGTATAGGTTGTGACGCCCTGTTCAAGGTCGCGATACATCGCGTCGTCCCCGAGGTGGAGCTTCAGCTCCGCGAGTTCACTGGAGATCCGCACGCGCGTCTGCGCGAAGGCGGCGACGTCAGCGCTCGTTACCTCGTCGGTGTTGGCGATGTTGCTGTGGATCGAACCCAGCCGAACTATGCTGGCTTGCAGGTTGTCGAGCCGGGCGTCGGTTTCGATATGCGCTTGCTGGTTGCCGCCAAGCAACGCCAGGAACGCGAACACGACACCCGCGACGATGATGACGCCGGCACTCGCGAGCAGTTGATCATGCCGGAGCCGGCGCAGGATGCGACGCATGTCACGCGCTTTCGTTGGGCGCTCCGCCGAGGATCGAAAACAGCCGAAGCCTACGCCCGCGGCGCCGGATCGTGACCGAGCGAGACCCCTGTTCGTGTCATGCTACGAGAATTGTCTACCAGAGACATTAGACGGAGGTACCGGATTTCACCGAATCATCTGACTGAAGAACGAGTGGCACAGCGTACGTACATGCAAGCCACAGCCACAACCAGCGCGTCATGTATGCGACGTACGGCTGTTGCGTCACATACTGTGTTTGGGGTGACGTTAGGCTACCGTTTGCGTGAGCGTGGATCGAGTGCGTCTCGCAGACCGTCGCCGAGCAGGTTCATCGCCAGGACAGTCAGGAAGAGCAGCGAGCCAGGGAAGACCGACACCCACCACGCCTGCTGGAGACGCGGCTGGCCGTTGCTCACCATGCTGCCCCAGGTAGGCGTTTCGGGCGGGACGCCGGCGCCCAGGAACGAAAGCGACGCTTCGGCAAGAATTCCGAACGCGACGACGAACGTGCCCTGGACGATCAACGGCGAGATCGAGTTCATGAAGACGTACTTGCGCAGGATCATCGCGTCGCGCATGCCGATCGCGCGCGCCGATTCTACGTATGGCTGGCGCTTGTT
>JBBECJ010000017.1:0-1461 GCA_040881885.1 Thermomicrobiales bacterium
GTGGTCGTGTTCTTTCCCGTGGTGTTCCTGTTCGGAATGGGCAAGTACCTGTTCACGCCGCTGGCGCTCTGCGTGGCCTTCGCGATGTTCGCGTCGTATTTCCTTTCCCAGACGCTGTCGCCGGCGTACTGTGCGTACTTCCTCAAGCAGCACGTCCCCGGCGAACGGCGCATGTTGCTGTTCCGGGCGTGCGACGCGGGCTTTGAAGCGTTCCGTCACTCCTACACGTGGCTACTGGAGAGGTCTCTGCGCGCCCGCTGGCTGGTCGTCGCGGCGTCGCTGCTGCTGCTGGCGGCCTCCCTGATGTTGTTTCCGCTGCTGGGTCAGGAGTTGTTTCCCGCCACCGACGCCGGACAGATCGTGATCAACGTTCGCGCACCGTCAGGAACGCGGATCGAACTGACCGAACAGCTCACGCAGGACGTGGAGCGAGCCATTCAAGACGTGATCCCCGAGGCAGATCGTCAGATGATCGTCACGGATATCGGCGTCTTGTACGACTGGCCGGCCGGTTACACGGCCAATTCCGGATCGATGGACGCCACCATGCTCGTGCAACTCTCGGAGGCCGCCGACCGCGGCATCTCCAGCCAGGTCTACGCCAATCGCCTCCGCGAGGCATTCGCGGAGCGGTTCCCCGGCGTGCAATTCGCGTTCAACACCGGCGGCATGGTGTCCGCGGCGCTCAATTTCGGCCTCCCCTCGCCGATCAACATTCAGGTCGAAGGCCGCGACATGCAGGAGCAGAGCCGGATTGCCGAGGAGATCGCGGACCTGCTCGAGCGCGAAGTGCCGAACGTGGTCGACGTCCGCGTGCAGCAGGCGATCGATTACCCGACGCTCAAAATCAAGCCCGATCGCACCAAGATGGCGCTCTCCGGAGTCAGCCAGGAAGACGCGGTCCAGAACCTGATGAGCGCCCTGAACAGTTCCACTTCGTTCGATCCGGCCTTCTGGCTCGACCATCAGACGGGCAACCACTACTTCGTCGGCGTCACTTACAAGGAACAGGACATCCAGTCGTTCGAAACGCTCCGCAGCGTGCCGATCACGGGCAGCGATTCCACCGCCCCCGTCCAGTTGCAGAACCTGACGGCCGACTTCGAACTGACGCAATCGGCCGTGGAGGTCAGTCACGTGGCGCTCAGCCGCGTGATCGACGTGTTCGCCAACGTCGAAGGCCGGGATGTGGGGCGCGTGGCCCAGGATATCGAGCGCGTGCTGTCCGCATGGGGCCAGCGCAACGCCGGCGGCGGCACCGTCGCCTCCTGGTCCGTGGTCGACCCCCAGCAACCCGACAAGACGCTGGCCGGTTACACAGTGCGGATGCGGGGCGAAGTTTCCAGCATGAAAGAGTCGTTCACCAGCCTGGCGTTCGGCATGGTGTTGGCCGCCGTGCTGATCTACCTGGTCATGGTGGCCCAGTTCCGCTCGTTCCTCGACCCGTTCATCATCATGTTC
>JBBECJ010000018.1:0-8604 GCA_040881885.1 Thermomicrobiales bacterium
CGACCGCCAGTACGGGATGATCGTGGGGATGCAGCAAGGCGCCTTCGGACGCGCCTACCAGACCGAATTGAACGGCCCAGACTTCGTCGCCTTCGCCCGCTCGTTTGGCGCTGACGGCGTCCGCGTCGATCGGCCAGAGGAGATGCGCGCGGCGCTCGAACGCGGCCTCGCCAGCGAGACAATCTTCGTCATCGACGCCATCTGCACCCATGAGTTGCCGCACTACGATATGCGCGGCGCATGGGACGAAATGCGGGAGATCGACTGACCCATGCCATGTTATGCTACGGCAAGCATAATGAAATTATGGAGACATCACCGATGATGCAACGAACGACAATCGTCGCCCCAGAAGAATTGCTGGATCGACTACGTATCCAGGCGAGCGATAGAGGCGTCTCGCTAGCCACCGTAATCCGCGAGGCACTGGAAGCGCAGGCGGAGAAGGCTCGCCCAATTCCCCGCACGCTCGGCATGTTTGCGTCGGGAGTGTCGGACATCTCTCAGCGTTCGGCCGAGGAGCGCCCGAAACCGAGATCGTGGCGCTAGTTTGTGACACCGGTCCCATTCTGGCAGCGATGGATCGAAGCGACGTCGCGCACAGACGGAGCTTGGAACTCCTTGCTCAGGTTACCGAACAGCGCATCATACCCGCTCCTGTCCTGGTCGAACTGGACTATTGGTTCCACAAGCATTTCGGACATCGAGCGATCGTCACGTTCCTCGATGACATCACCAACGGCGCCTACGTCATCGAGGAACTGTTGCCTCAGGACTACGAGCGGATGCGCGACCTATGCAACCGTTACGCTGATTCGGACATCGGTTTCGTCGACGCGTCAGTCCTGGCAGTTGTCGAACGGCTGGGTGAGCCGAAGTTGGCCACACTCGACCACCGACACTTCGGATTGCTTCGCCCTCGTCACGTCGATGCGCTTCACTTACTACCTGACGGATGACTCCCCACACGTCACGCTTCCAGGCGACGATGAGGATCAGAATCCATGACCGGCTGGAAAACGTCCCACCACAAGCTACCCGACGATCACAAATGGGAATGCAAGCCGGGCTATAACATCTTCGTTGGCAGCGAAGGCGCGATCCGGTTCGACATTCCCGAAGGCTGGATCGTCGAGCCAACTTCGGACGCGATCAAGTTCCATGACAAGCAGCCGCCGGACGACGACTGCCTGTTGCAGGTCTCGATCATCCATCTGCCACCGGGGATCGACTGGAGCGAGTTTCCGCTGACGCGCCTGCTGGACGACGCCGTTCTCAAGGACGACCCGCGTGACCTGACGGTGCGTGGAAAGGTCAAGAAGACGCAGCGGCCCGATCTGGAGCTGGTCTGGGTCGAGGCGACGTTCGTCGATCCGAACGAGCAGCGCGAAGCGCGTTCGCGCGCCTGCCTGGCGCGCGGCAGTGACATCCAGGCGTTGATCACGTTCGAGTACTGGCCCGAACACCGCCAACGCTTCGGGCCGGTCTGGAACGAGGTGCTCCGTTCGCTTCGGCTCGGCGAGTACATCAGCGGCTTCGCGGGCCGCCGGCTGTACCGTGGCTGACGACGAAGGGTCACGTCGCCCATGGGTCGGCCCGGCCTGCCTAATCGGCGCGGCGTTGATTTGGGGCTTCGTGCCGACATCGACCCGGCATGTCGTTGAGACGCTCTCGCCGGGAAACATCCTGCTGGCTCGCTTTCTGGTCGGCGCGCTGGCGGCAGTCATTCTGATCTGGCTCTTCCGGATACCGATGCCGCCGCGAGAGTTAGTCCCGCGAGCGATCCTTTTCGGGTTACTCGGTCAGCTCGGCTTCAATGTGCCACTGGCCTACGGCATCCAGCACGTTGAGGCCGGGACAGTTGCCCTCATCTCCGGGATGTCGTCGGTCTTCATTGCGGCGCTGGCGGTTCCGCTGCTAGGCGAGCGCTTGCGAGCGCGAGTTGTGATTGGGTTGGCGCTGGCGCTGGCCGGCACTGTCCTCGTGACGGTGACGAGCGGGGGCGAACTGTCGCTCTCGCGCGATCAGGCAATCGGCAGCCTCCTGATCCTGCTCTCAGCGACGCTCTGGGCAGTCTATTCGGTGATCGTCAAGCCCTGGTTGGGTCGAATCCCGCCGACGAGCATCCCGATGCTTGGCTCAATCGCCGGCCTGCCTCTGATGATCCCGATCGGGGCGTCCGGCTTGCTGGGCGGCCTCGGCGAGCTCGCCTGGACCGGCTGGCTGGGTGTCGCCCAGTTCACAATCACCGCCAGTGTCATCGCGCCGATCCTCTGGGCGATCGGCCTCCAGCGCGGCGAGGCCTCGCGCGCCGGACTGTATCTCTACCTGACACCGCTCTTCGGCGTGGTCGTCAGCGCGATCCTGCTGGACGAGCCGATCACGCTCGGCACGCTCGCCGGCGGTGGCTTGATCATCGCCGGCGTCGTGCTGGCGACGCTGCCGCCGCTTCGGCTTCGTCGGCTTGAGGCGCGGGCAGCGGATTGAGGCGACGCCGCCTTCCTTCGTGAGCAACGTGAAATAGCGATCTCCTCCATGGCGGTGTATGATCCGCGACGTTGTCTTCGCGATCGACGGAGATCGAGCCAACCGTGACGAGCATGACGCCTGGCGCGCGAGACGAGTCGCGCGACTGGTTCGCCTGGAAGAACACGACAACCCACAACTGCCCGCTGTCCTGAGATTCGACGCAGGAGGACAGCGGGAGTGGGCGTCGTGATCTCGCCGGACGATCGTTCGGCGCGGGCGCTCCATTCCCACGCAATGTGGGAGTTCATCACAGATGGTTGGCACCGATTCGGCGACGCCGGTTGCAGCGGCGTCCGTTCCAGTTAGCAGCATTCGCCGCTTCTACCTCTTCACCCTGCTCAACCGGACCGAGTTCACGGGTGGGATCTGGATTCTTTATCTCAAGAGCCAGGGCCTGAGCCTGACCGAAATCGGGTTGTCCGAGGCGGCCTTTCACCTCGCGCCGGTGCTGTTCGAGCTTCCGTCGGGGTCGTTCGCCGACCTGGTCGGCCGGCGCTGGTCGCTGGCGGTCGGCTCGCTGCTGGTGGCGATCTCAACGGCGTTGATGTTCATTGCCGACTCGCTGCCGCTGGCGATGTTCGCGCTCTTCCTGAACGGCGCCTCGTACTCGTTCCGCTCCGGCGCCGACCAGGCCTACCTGTACGACTCGCTCGGCGACCGACAGGGCAACTTCGCCGGCATCCTGGGGCGGCTCTTTGGAACGACCTACATCGTCGGCGGCGCGACACTCTGGCTCGGCGCGGCGCTCTCCGACATCTCGTACGGCTGGCCGTTCGGGATCGCGATCGTGCTGGCGCTGGCCGGAACCTGGCTGGCGGCCGGCCTGGCCGAGCCGCCAGCCAGCGCGAGGGGGCAGGAGCATACCTCGATTCTCCATCATCTGCGCGAGGTACGGTCGATCCTGCGCGCTCGGCCGCATGTCGCCGGGATGCTGGTTTACTCAGGAGCATTCTGGGCGGCCGGGACGATCGCCTGGCTCTATCTGCAGGCCGCGTTCTCCGATCGTGGACTCTCCAACACGGCGGTCGGGCTGATCATCGGCGGGGCGCTCGTCGTCAACGCGCTCGGCGCGGTGTTCGCCGGCCACTTCGAGCGACGCGGCCGGTTCCGCAACCAGCTCATCGTCCTGGCGCTGCTGACCGGACTGGGCGTGGCCGGAACGGCCGCCGGGCCGCTTGGGATCGCGACCGGAGCCTACCTCCTATCCAACCTCTTCTCGGGGTTGCTGGAGCCGCTGATGTTTGCCTGGTTCAACCGCCAGGCGCCGTCGGCCCAGCGCGCGACACTCCTCTCGGTCGATTCGTGGCTCTTCTCGCTGACGATGATCCCGGCCTTCCCACTCGGAGGCTGGCTGGCCGAGACGCATGGCTGGGGCGCGCTACTGGTCACCTGTGGCGGCGCGAAGATCGTGTTGACGCTGCTCCTGATCGCGGGCATGCGGCCGCGGGACGCGTGATCGGTCGCAAGGAACAAAGTACTCGCTCCACACTTCGCGTCACCGGTCATGGACGTGACGTTTAGGTGATTTTTCGGCAACGATCGGTCGCGCATACTTCATTCACATAACAACGTGATTGCAAGCGGACATGGCGCTGATTCCGGCAGGCAACGCGGCCTGGTGGGGTCTGCGCGCGCCGAGAATTCGGGATTGGGACAATCTGGGTGGGGGAATTCAACAACCGGCATCCGGCGGGACGCCGCCTCGCGCTGTGGGGCGCTGCTACTTGGGTTCGCAATGCTGGTGAGCGTGGCGGCCGGGGCGATTCAGCCGCGCTCGGCCATCGCCGGCGACGCTGGCCCTGCGAAGTCGGACCTGATCGGCATCGCCGGCAACGCGTTTCCGTGGGAGCCGCACTGGGGCGAGTTTCAGAACCTGATGACCGACAGCCACGCCGGCTGGGCGCGGATCGAGCTGCGTTGGGACTACGTCAATCCGGCGCCAGGGACGTGGCGTTGGGGGCTGCTCGACGACCAGGTCAATGGCTACGCGGCGCGCGGCATGCGCCAGCTCGGCCTGCTCGACTACTCGGTCGGCTGGGCCAACGGGCAGGCTGGCTCAGAGACCGTCTTCGGCCCGCCGGCGGACATGGACGCCTGGGAGGAGTACGTGCGGGCGACGGCTGCGCGCTACCACGACCGCGTCGAGGCCTGGGAGATCTGGAACGAGCCGGACGTCGCGTTCTTCTGGAACGGCCAGGACGGCGGCGACCCGGTTGTCTACACCGAGTTGCTGCGCCGGGCGCACCGGGCGATCAAGTCGGTCGATCCCGACGCGATCGTGATGAATGGCGGCGTCACCGGCGCCGAGCGCGGCGCGAACTTCCTGCAGCATGTCCTCGATCTAGGTGGCGGCGCGTATATGGACGCGGTCGCCGTCCACGGCTACGTGCCGAACGACGGTTTGGACACGACCATCTACCCCGAGGTGATCTGGCCGCTGATCAGCGCCGCCCGCGAGCGGGCCGGCAAGCCGCTCTGGATCACCGAGTTCGGTTGGTCAAGCGGCTGTGGCAACGGCGCGTCGGCGTGCTCCGAGCAGGCGCAGGCGAACCGGATCGCGCGCCAGCTCCCAATGCTGTTCTCGCTCGGCGGCGTCGAGCGCGTCCTGCTGTTCCTGTTCAAGGACCCCGGCAACCAGCCGAACTACTTCGGGCTGACGCATGCCGACGGGGACAAAAAGCCTTCATTCACCGCCTTCGCGACACTGGCGGACCGGCTGACCGGGCTGCGCTTCGAGCGGCGCGTCGAGATGGGCGACAGCAACGTCTGGTCAATGCGCTTTTCGAGCGACGAGCGGACGGTCGATGTCATCTGGTCGCAAAATGGCGATCGCGAGATCTGGTACCCGACAGCCGGCGCAAGCCTGCGGACATGGAAGATTGACGGCAGCCGCGCCGACATCAACACCGCCTCGGACGGCGTCTCGTTGCGGATCGGCCCCGACCCGCTGATCGTCGAGCGCGACGGCAGGACGCTGTCGAGCGAGCCTGGCGACTGCCGCCACTTCGCCGTAACCGGACAGGCGCTCTGCGGCAGCTTCCTCGGCTTCTGGGAGCGCTACGGCGGGCTGATGATGTTCGGCTATCCGCTCTCGCCGGTGATGACAGAAAATGGCAAGACGGTTCAGTACCTCGAACGCGCCAAGTTCGAGTATCAGCCGGAGGCGGCCGGCACCGACTGGGAAGTCATCGGCGAGCTGATGGGCCGGACGATCACTGTTGGCCGCGAGTGGGAAGCGCCGTTCCAGCGAGTCGCCAGCTATGGGAACGACGGCAACTGCCAGTTCTTCAACGAGACCGGCCACGGCCTCTGCTCGGGCTTTCGCTCGTACTGGCAGGCAAACGGCGGCCTCTGGATGTTCGGCTACCCGATCTCCGAGGAGTTCGAGGAACACAACCCGGACACCGTCCAGGTCTACAAGGTCCAGTACTTCGAGCGCGCCCGCTTCGAGTGGCATCCCGAGAACGAGGGCACGCCCTACACCGTCCTCCTCGGCCGGCTCGGCGCCCCATTCTACGCCGAACGGTACTAATCCGACGCCATCGTGACACGATCCAGTGGTGCGGGGAGTGCGTTCAACCGGTCGAGAAGACGCGTCGCTTGCTCGGTGCCGTCCTGGATACAATCGGGGATACCCACACCCCGGTAGGCAGCGCCGGCGAGCGCCAGCCTCGGCAATTCCGCAGTGAGATCCTCGATCCGCGCAACGCGGCCAGGGTGTCCGAGATTATATTGCGGGAGCGCTCGCGGCCAGCGGTAGAGGCGCGTAAAGAGGGGATCGGCGACGATGCCCGTGATGTCAGACAGTTCTCGACGCGCTCGCTCGATCAGATCGTCATCGGCCATCGTCAGGCATTCCTGATCGCTGGCATGACCGGCATAGCACCGTACAAGGCATCGATTTGTGGGCGCCCTGCCAGAGAACTTGTTCGAGGACCACGTCACGGCCGTGAGGATCCGGCGCTCACCGCGCGGGATGACAAACCCACGTCCCGACGCGAAGCTCGGCACGACCTGCGTGGCGAACGCCATCGAGATCGTCGCGGTTGACACGTACTGAATCGCGTCGAGCTCGCGGGCGAGCCGTGGCGCAACCGAACGCAGGAGATCGGCTGTCGCCCAGGCGGGGATCGCCAGCACGATGCCGTCAGCATGCAGCCGTTCGCCTGTTGACAGCTCGATCTGGAAGCCCGAGTCGCTGCGATGCACGGCGACGGCTTGTACTCCAAGTCGGATGTCCGTGCCAGCGAGTGACGTGGCAAGCCCTTCGACGATCTCGCCTAAACCACGCTCGAGGCTGATGAACGGCGTCCAGCGTGTCTCATTGGAGGCACTGCCCTGCCTCGCGCGGCGTTGTGCGATCGCACCACGGATGAGGCCACCATGTTGCTGCTCCGCGATCCGTAGTCGGGGGAACGTGGCCAGCAGGCTCAGCTGGTCGGCGTCACCGGCGTAGATACCGGAGAGCAATGGCTCGGCCATATTCTCAAAGAACTCATCCCCGAGGCGTCTCCTGACAAAATCACCGACGCTCTCATCGTCACTGCCGTGCTGTGCAGGAAGTAGATACTCGCGGCCGAGCCGCAACTTTCCGCGCCAGGAGAGCAAGCGTGTGCCGAGAACCGACCTGACATCGATTGGTACGAGCGCGGCCATTCCCTCAGGCAGCCGCTCCAGCTTTCCCCGGTGCAGGATATGGGTTCCCTGGCCGTCCTCACGCGTGTTGACGACATAATCGAGACGGCCGATCCGCTCGATCATCGAGAGGCCGGCAGGTTTGGACGAGAGTATCGAATCTGGTCCGGCTTCGATTGTATAGCCGTCGGTTCGCTCCGTCAGGATCTTCCCGCCAAGACGGTCGCTCGCCTCAATGACGGTAACGCTCATCGCTGACTCGTGCAATGTCAGCGCGGCGCTGAGTCCAGCGATCCCACCGCCGATGACGGCAACTCGCCGCGGGCAAGCGTGCCCCTCCGCGCCCACCATCACGAATCAGTGCCAATCGACGCCGGATCGTACAGGCACGCCGGATCACTTTCCAGGTAGTCACCGCTATGCGCGTATGCGCGGGATCGAGAGCCGCCGCAGACCTTCCTGAACGCGCACACCCCACACTTCCCCTTGAGCATGTCTGGATCGCGAAGATCCCTGAAGACCGGATGGTTGCGGTAGAGATCGACAAGGGAATCCTCCCGGACGTTGCCGGTCTGCACTGGCAGGAAGCCGCTCGGGGAGACATCGCCGATATGAGAAACAAAGCAGAACCCGTTGCCAGCGTTCACCGGTAGCGGCGCGCGGCCAATTCCGTCACCGGCGACAGGTCGATCGCTTCCCACGCTGCTCTTGCGTTGTGCTGCCACGCGTCGGAAGTGGTATCCCTCGGTGAGCTTCAGCTTCCAGCGCGCGGTCGCGCCGCGATCGATAAGCCATTTGAACGTCTCCTCGTACTCCAATGCCGTGATCTGGTCATCGAACTGCGCGCGGCCAGTCGGGACGAGACAGAACACGGCCCAGACGACCGCTCCGAGCTCGTCGGCGAGATCCGCCATCTTCGGGAGATAGTCGATCGTCTGCCGCGAAAGCGTCGTGTGAATCTGTAGTGACATATCGAGATCCTTCGTCGCCTTCGCGATTGCGCGCGTCCAGTCGAAGGAGCCGGAGACCTGGCGGAAAGCATCGTGCGTTGCGGCGTCGTAGCCATCAAAGCTCACCGCCACGCGCGACAGACCGGCATCACGCGCCTCCTCGAGGCGCCTGCGGCTGGCGAGTGGCGTCCCGGCAGGCGTCAGCGCGGTGCGCACCCCTTTGTTCGTTGCATGCTGGATCAGGCTGGTCAGGTCACGGCGCCGCATCGGGTCGCCGCCGGTGAGGATCAGCGTTGGCGGAACGTCGAACCGGGCAACGTCGTTGATGACGCCGAGAGCCTCGGATGTATCAAGCTCGTTGGGGTGGCGATGCATCTGCGCCGCCGCCCGGCAGTGAATGCAGGCCAGGTTACAGGAGCGGGTAAGTTCCCAGGCCAGCACGAATGGCTGTCGGGCGTAATCGATCCCACCGAGCGCGTGACGGTCTCCT
>JBBECJ010000019.1:0-8507 GCA_040881885.1 Thermomicrobiales bacterium
AACCAGGCTGGCGCGAACGCGTACTCGTCATCGGTTCGACATAACGGGGCGATGGAACTGCGCTTCCTTGCCTGGGCGTTCATGGAGGCCGGGACGCCGCCGGCGTCGAAGGCCGATCCAGAGCTGGCGGCAGCGATGGGCAAGGTGTCGTCGGCGGATTGGCTACGCAAGCTGCCACTGCGGCCAGGGCTGACGCCGCTTGCGCGTGTGCCATCGATCGAGCGCTGGGCACTGGACATCTACACGCGCGGCGACTATGGCGAGTACTGGGAGCATCCAGGTCTTAACTTCGCGAAGCACTGGGGCGAGCATTCGGACATCCCGATGCTGTTGTGCGGGGCCTGGTACGACTCGTACACGCGGGCGACGATCGAGAACTTCGTCGGGCTGACGGAGCGCAAGCAGGGGCCGGTCCATCTGCTGATGGGGCCATGGACGCACGGCGGCCAGTCGGTCGATGTGACGTTCGCTGGCGATGTCGAGTTCGGGCCGACGGCGTCTGTGGCGGGGAACCTGGCCAGGGACTTCACCCACCTGCATCTGCACTGGTTTGACCACTGGCTGAAGGGGTTGGACAACGGCGTCGATCGCGAGGACCCGGTGCGCTACTTCGTGATGGGCACGGGGGACGGAACGCGCTCGCGAGAGGGGCGGTTGTTCCGGGGCGGCGAGTGGCGGACGGCGACGGAGTTCCCGTTGCCGTCGATGGTCGAGACGGCGTTCTACCTGCACGAGGGCGGCGGGCTGAGCCGCGAGAAGGCGGGGGCGAAGGCGAGCAGCACGACCTATCGCTACGACCCGGCCAATCCGGTCCCGACGATCGGCGGGAACATCTCGTCATTGTCGGACTTCTACCCGATCCCGGACGAGATCGCGGCCCGATTGCCGAACGAGATGCGCTGGGGAGCGATCGTGACGGTCGGCGGGCAGGACCAGCGGACGACGCCGAAAACGCTTGGCGCCGAGGCGCCGCACATGCCGCTGGCGGCGCGTGATGACGTGCTGGTGTTCCAGACGGAGCCGCTGAGCGGAGATGTCGAGGTGGTCGGGCCGATTTCGGCGACGCTGTACGTGTCGTCGTCGGCGCCGGACACCGACTTCACGGTCAAGATCGTGGATGTCTTCCCGCCGTCGCGCGACTTCCCGGACGGCTACGCGTTGAACATCTCCGACTCAATCTTCCGCTGCCGCTACCGCAACGATTTCAGCAAGCCGGAGATGATGACGCCGGACGAGGTGTATGAGATCACGATCCCGATGTACGGGACGGGGGCGGTATTCGGGAAGGGGCACCGGATCCGGGTCGATATCTCGTCGAGCAATTTCCCGCGCTTCGACACCAACCCGAACACGGGCGAGCCGATCGGCCGGCAGCACAGGACGCAAGTGGCGGACAACACGGTTCACCACGATTCAGTTCGGGCCTCCAAGGTTGTGTTGCCGGTCGTGAAGTCCCGCGGCTGACGTCTGGCCGGACGTAGCGGGGGCGACGGCATCGCCTCGTCCTGCTCCCCCAACGATTTCAGGCAGGGGAACAGGGCGAGGCGATGCCGTCGCCCGTACTCGTTGTGATCGATGGGTGTTGCGTCGATTAATGCTCGATTAATGGCGGGTTGTCACTCTATGCCTGCACGTTGACGGTCAACGTGCTCTCGCGCCTGTTCGGAGATTGGCTTCGATGGGCGCCGTGGACCAGCGATCCCGGCGGATGGTCCGTTGGTGGCCAGGCCGGGTTTCTGTGTCTGAATCGGGCATGGAGGACATCGTGACGATCATTGCGCGTGGCGCCAGGGGGCATCATTTCAGAGGGCTTGCGTTATCCGATAGATCATTGCGAGTTCTTACGATCGTCGCGTTGATGGCGGCGTTGCTTGGCGTGTTCCCGACGGCGCAACCTGCGGCTGCGTTTTCGGAACCTGGCGCAAACGCGCAGCTGACTGTTGTCAAGCAGATTGACAATCAGGAGGACACCCGTGGTGACGGGTCGGCACTGAACGTCTGCGAGGTCGAGTTGCGCGTCGCCCGGCAGGACGGTCTGGAGGTCCATACGTTCCAGGGGGCCGAGCAGCAGGTCTGCCTTGACAACCCCCAGGCGACAACCGGAACGACAACGCTCGGCCTGAACGTCGATATCAACAAAGGCGCTGCTGGCGAAGCGTTCATCGTCAGCGAATCGACCCTCGACGGCCGCTACCTGGCCATCTTTAGCGGGGACTGCGATTTCACGGGGCGCGTCGTCGTCGCGGCTGGAGGAAACAAGACTTGTTTCGTCGCTAACACGCTCCTCAACGAAGAGGGCATGGATGGCAGCGACGCGCTGCTGACGGTCGTCAAGCAGGTCAACAACGACGCGAGCGTTGGCGACACCGACCTGGACGCCTGTGATGTGACGATTGAGATCACAAGCCTTGATACCGGCGATGAGGTGGCTGAGTTCCAGGCCGAGGAGGGCTTTGCATGTAACCAGCCTGACGTGCTGGTTGGGACAACCCAACTCGGGCTTGAAGTCGACAATCAATCGCACAGCACGGGACAGCCGAGCAGGTTCATCGTGTCTGAACCGTTCCTGGACTCGCGCTACGTCGCATCCTTCGGCGGGGACTGCGTGGGCGGGGTTGTTGCGATCCGGCGCGGCGAGCACCTGACATGCGTCATCACGAACACGATGGTGGATGAAGGCAGCGATCCCGATGCGAACGCGCTGTTGACCGTCGTCAAGGAACTAAACGACGAGGATCGGGAGTTGCTCGGAGACGGTTCGGAGCCGACTGTGTGCGACTTCCAGTTGCGGGTCGAGCGCATGGAGGCGAGCGCTCCCGATTGGTCGGCGGACTTCCCCGCCGCCAGGCCGGGAGACTGCCAGAACGACCCGGCCCCGACAACCGGGACAACGAATCTGGCCGTCGAGGTCGTCCAGGGCGGGCACACGCTGCCCGAGAGCGTGTTCCGCGTCAGTGAACTGGGATTCAACGCAGGCTACCTGGCGACCTTCAGTGGCGATTGCGATCTCGCGGGACAGATTGTCCTCCATCCAGGCGAGCACAGGATCTGTGTCGTGACCAACATCTTCCTCAATCAGGCGAGCATGGCGGACGCGGACGCGTTGCTGACCGTCGTCAAGCGGGTTGAGCACGGGCAAAGTCCGGTTGGAGATCAACCGACCGCGTGCGACTTCCAGATTGAGGTCAGGAACTTCAACGATAACGATGCACTGGCGAGCTTCGCCGCGGAAAGTGGGGCAGCCTGCGGTCAGTCTGACCTGATCGTCGGCACGACCCAGCTCGGCGTGAATGTTCCCAATGGGAAGGCGACCAGCGGCGAAACGTTCGTCGTCAGCGAACCATCGCTGTTTGACGACTACGAGGCGACCTTCAGCGACGGCTGCTCGGCCAACGGCCTGGTGACACTCAAGCGTGGCGAGCACAAGACGTGCGTCATCACCAACACGTTCGTTGGCGACGCGAATAGCGCGCCGGTCGCGAACGGCGACGAGTATGCAACCGACGAGGACACGGCGCTGGGCATCGCGGCGGTCGATGGTGTTCTGGCGAACGACACCGACGTTGCCGGCGATCCGTTGTCGGCCAGCGTCGATTCGGAACCAACTTACGGCGATCTGACACTGGCAGGTGACGGCTCGTTCACGTACACGCCGGATGTCAACTTCAACGGAGTGGATAGCTTCAGTTACACGGCGAGCGACGGCAGCCTGGTGTCGAATGTGGCGACGGTGACAATCAGCGTCAACGCGGTTGATGACGCGCCGGTCGTGAGTGTCGATCGTGCCCTGGTCGAGGTTGACGAAGGGCAGGTGGCCACGAACAGCGGCGCAGTTGGCGACGCAGATGGTGAAACGGTGACGCTGAGCGCGTCGATCGGGACGGTTGTCGACAACGGAGACGGCACGTGGTCGTGGTCGCTGGCGACGACGGATGGTCCGGCTGAGAGCCAGACGGTGACGATCAACGAGTCGGCGTTCGAGCTGGTGGTCGCCAACGTCGCGCCGGCGGCACCGGTCGTCGGGGCGCCGGCCACGAGCAGCGAGGGGACGCCGATCGCGCTCAGCAGCTTCGTGAGCGATCCGGGCACAGCCGACACACATACAAGCGTCTGGGACGTGCTGAAGAACGGCTCGCCGTTTGATTCGGGTTCCGGGGCGGCGTTTACGTTCACGCCGGATGACGACGGCGTCTACGCCGTTACGCTGACGGTCACCGACAACGACGGCGGCGTGGGTAGCGCTGCTGCCACGATCACGGTTGAGAACGTCGCGCCGGACGTGATACTGGCTGGCGGAGCCGCCGTTCAGGCAGGCGAGGTGGTGTCGCTGGATGGCTCGTTCACCGATCCCGGACTGGACGTGTGGACGGGCAGCGTCGATCCCGGCGACGGGAGCGGGCCGCACGCGCTGGTTCTGAACCCGGACAAGACGTTCAACGTGGCTTACCTGTATGCGACCAGCGGCAGCTTCACGCTGACCGTCTGCGTCAGCGACGATGACGGCGGGGTTGATTGCGAGGCTGCGTCGATCACTGTAAGCGGCTACGCGATCTTCGCCGGCGGCAACGACTGTGACGATGGCGATGCGCTCAGTCTCAGCGGCAGTTCGTGGTCGGTTAACGGAGACGTTCATTCGAACGCTGGTCTGAAGGTCAGCGGTTCCCGGCACGCGGTAGATGGCGCTGCCACGTACCGCTGCGATGTCAAGTTCAGCGGCAGCAGGAACACGTTCACGGAAGGCCCGACCGCGGTCAGCGAAGTTCGGCCCTGGCCGCTGGCGCTGGACGTGGGTAACTTCGACTGCGACATCAGCGTCGCCGGCAAGCTCGATCTCTCAAAGAACGGCGCATGGTGGGTTGGCGGGATAGCCAGCAGCAGGGAACTCAAGTCAATGACGCTGTGCGCCGACGAGATCACGCTGAGTGGGTCGAGCGTCAGTGGGACCGTCACGCTGGTGGCCGGCGAGATCAAGGTCAGTGGCAGCAACCATCGGCTGACGGCGCTCTATCACGGAGTCCTGGCCTTCGCGACTGGCTCCGGCGACGACGCGATCAAGGTCAGTGGCAGCGGTCACCAGCTCAGCGGTGATCTGGTGGCGCGGTCCGGGCAGATCAGCCTGTCGGGGTCGGGTGGGGCGGTCGCGGGCAGCCTGCTCGGCTGGACGGTCAAGCTTTCGGGCAGCAACTGGACGATAGACGCGCGATAGCGGCGCGGCTGGGATCGACGACGACATAACACGCTTCGAAATGGGGCGACGGTCACAACCGCCGTCCTGTTTCGGTTGCGATCAACGACCCACGCGACGACACAACGTCGCGGATGCACCGCGAACGTGGCGCTGGTTCGCGCCCGGCGCTACTTCGTCAGGTCTTCGATGGCGTTGATGGAGGACTGGAGACGCTCGTCGAGGACGCGGAGGGCGGTCAGCAGCTGGGCGGCGGTGCGCTCGTCGAGGGATGAGATCGTGCTGAGGTCGAGGTCGCCGAGGGCGGTGTTGAGAGCGAGGGCGGATGAGCGGACGCGCTCGACCTTCGGCGGGAGGGGACTGATCGCTCCGAGCTTCGGCAGCTTGCGGGATGACGGCCGGGCCGACGAGCGGTGGGCGTGCAGGTTGCGGACGTAGTCATCGAAGCTCTTCGGCGGCACCGTACCGTCGAGGATGGCGGCGCCGAGGTCGCGCTGGATGTCTTCGGGCAGGCTCTGGATCATGCGCGTCTGCTTTTCGCTGATGATGCCGCGGCGGAGGGCTTCCTGGACGCGCTCGTTGAGCTTTTCGGTGCCGAGGAGCTGGAAGAGGCGGCTGCGGCGGATGCCGACGGCTTCGGCGACGATGTCCCAGGCGGGGTCGCCCATCTGGGCTTTGAGGGCGCGCAGGGCGGCGGCGCGGTCGAGGGCGTTGAGGTCCTCGCGGACGATGTTCTCGACGAGCTGCTGGATCAGGCGGCGGTCTTCGGGGATGTCGCGGACGACGGCCGGGATCGATTCGAGGCCGGTGATGGCGGCTGCCCGCCAGCGGCGCTCGCCGTGGATGATGACGTAGATGTCGCGCGGCTCGTCGTAGCGGACGGCGATGGGTTGGAGGATGCCTTCGGCGCGGATCGAGGTGGCGAGGTCGTTGAGGCCGTCCTCGTCGAAGTAGTTGCGTGGCTGGTTTGGGTCCGGCACGATCCGGTCGTGGCGGATGAGTTTTGCGTCGAGCATGTCGGAGACGCCGACCCCACGCGCGGTCGTGTCGGTGAAGAGCGCGTCGACCGAGAATTTGCGGCGGCGGGTGGTCTTCGTCTCAGACATGGGCGGCTCCGGCCGAGCGCGCGACGGCGCCGGTGGCGGCGATGATTGTCGAGGCCACCTCGCGGTAGGCGACCGAGAGCGGCGAGCGCGGCATGTAGTCGAGGATGGAAGTCTGGGCGGCGACCGATTCGGCGCCCTTGACAGAGAGTGGGACGGGTGTCATGACCGGGATCTCCGGGTAGCTCTCGCGCAGGTTCTCCAGCATGTCGCTGACGAGGCGCGACGTAGAGTGGACCTTGGTCGGCAGGAAGCCGAGGATGCGCAGGTCCGGGTTGAGCCGACGGATGCGGTTGACGGTCTCGAAGAGACGCGGCAGGACGAGCAGCGAGAGCGGGTGCGGCTCGATCGGGATGATCAGGTCGTGGGTGGCGACGAGGATGTTGATGCTGATCAGGCCCAGGGCCGGCGGAGCGTCGATCAGGATGTAATCGTAGGCGTCCAGCCTGGGATCGCGGAGCTTGGTCTGTAACAACCGCTCGCGCTCCAACTCGTTGATGAGCGCCATCTCAGCGGCGGCGAAGTCGGGGTGGCTTGGGACGAGATGGACGTCCTGGATCTTGGTCGGCACGCTGACGGCGTCCGCGGAAAGGTCATCGTCGAGGAAGAGGTCGTAGACGGATTGCTCGAGGCTGGAGACATCGACGCCGAAAGCCATCGTCAGGCTGGCCTGGGGGTCGAGGTCCATCGCGAGGACGCGAAAACCGCGCTCGGAGAGGGCGGCGGCAACGTTGAGGGTGCTGGTGGTTTTGGCGGTGCCGCCCTTCTGGTTAAAGAAGGCAACGATGCGAGCCATCTGACGCGTCATCCGATCCTGAGGTGTACGTACGTTGACATGGAGGCATTATACCGGATCAGGGATGGGGCATGAGGGACGAGGGACGAGGGAGACGTGGCGCTCTATCGGGCGGGGAGTTGCGATTCTTCGTCGGGCCTCCTACAGCATGTCCAGCACCGGCGCGAGCTGTTCGATGCTGGCGAGGGTGTTGGGTTCGACGCGGATTTGCAGGTGGGTGATCCCGTGGCCGGCGTAGCGGCGGAGTTCGGAGGCGATCTGGTCGAGTGAGCCGGTAATGAGTTGGGGGGCAACGTTGTGGGCGCGGGAGCGACCGTCGACGCCGATGGCAACTGAGGCAGTGCGTTCGAGGGTTTTCGGGTCGCGGCTGAGGTCGTGGCAGGCGGCGTCGAGCTGGGCGTTTAGCGGGGTCAGGCTCTCGGGGCGGTTGTCGGTCTTGTCGAAGTAAACGTTCCAGCTATCGGCGTACTGGGCGGTCAGTTGCAGCATGCGGGGGCCAGAGGTGCCGATCATGATGGGTGGGCCGTTGGGCCGTGGGCCGCGCGGGCGGAGTTCGCAGTCGCGGACCTGGTAGTAGCGGCCATCGAAATCGATCTGGCCGTGCTTTAGGAGGCCGTGGATGATCTGAACGCCTTCTTCGAAGCGGCTGGCGCGGTGGTCGTAGGGGAAGCCGAAGGCCTTGTACTCGGGTTCATGCCAGCCGGCGCCGATGCCGAGGATAAGCCGGCCATCGCTGATCTCATCGACGGTGTCGGCCATCTTGGCGACGAGGGCCGGGTTGCGGAACGAGTTGCTGAGGACAAGCGTGCCGATTTCGACGCGGGTTGTGATGGCGGCGATGGCTGAGACGAGCGACCAGCATTCCCAGACGCCGGACTTTTCGCCGCCGGCGCGCTCAATCACGAGATGATCGACGACCCAGATCGAGTCGTAGCCCAATTCTTCGATACGTCTGGTCATGGCAAGCAGGCTGGTTGAGCGGTCTGAAGGCGAGCCGTGCCAGCGTGGCGACGCGCCCTCCATCATCCCTTCGCCGAGTGGGAGGATAATGCCGATCTTCATGCGTAGTGGTGTAGTCTGGTTCATCTTCCCTCGCTTCCGGTCGATGTATATCCTGCGGTCAAGCGGGGAAACTGTCCAGATGCGTTAGATGCGGCGGGCGAACTGAGGGCGGCTCACTCGAGCCGCCCTCAGGGGTTCAGACGTGTTTGGGGCCGCATGTCAGGCGGCGAGGAGAGCGTCGTCGATGACGGGCGCTCGGCGGTCGCGGCGGGGGCCGGGACGGCCGCTGTTGATGCGTCCACCGATCAGGATGACGACGGGGCCGTGGACGATACGGCTTTCAAGGGTGTCTGTTCTAGGCTGCACGGTGGTGCTCCTTCCAACAACAATGCCAGAGACGAAACGACCCGGGCGGGTGGCC
>JBBECJ010000020.1:0-8477 GCA_040881885.1 Thermomicrobiales bacterium
AGATGCGGATCTCGCCGCCCTCGCGCGAGACGAGCGCCGTCAGCTCGTTGACGAAGGCCATGAACTCGTCGGTGTTCTTAGTCGTCTGCGAGACGACCGCCACCTTGCGCGGCGGGGTTGACGCGCCGTCTGTCGTCGCGCCGCGTGGAGCGTTCCAGGGGAGGTCGCTGACCTTCTTCGCTGGATACACCCGCGACGTGTTCGACCAGCCGACGATACCGCGCACCTCCGGATGATAGGCGTCGCCATAGACGACGACGGTGTAGCCCTGCTTGGCAAGCTTGCTGGCCATCCGCTGGACTTTCGTGACGAGCGGGCAGGTCGTGTCGAGCAGCGTGACGCCGTGTTGGGCGGCCTCGACGGCCATCTGCGGTCCCGCGCCGTGAGCGGTGATCGCGACGCGGCGGAAGCCGCGTTCGGCGGCCTCTTCGATGCTGGCTGCGGTGTCGACGCCCGTCGACCGCAGCCGCTCGACGACCTGCGGGTTGTGGATCACATCGCCGATCGTCGCGATCGGGTTATTGACATCACTAACCTCCTGGATGAAATCGAGCGTCCGCCGCACCCCCCAGCAGTAGCCCATTGTCTCGGCAAGGATGATTCGTTTCTGTGTCACTCTAGACTCCTGACTGTGCTGGGAAGTGGATTTTCCATCGGAGAACGGCCACCGTTCGTCATCCCACGTCCCTCATTCCCAATCCCCGTCACCGGCACGTCTTCGAGGACGAGCCGGCTGGTGATCTCGGCGGAAAGGAGCGTGCCGGGCAGTCCCGCGTCGGGGTGCGTGCCGGCGCCGGTGAAGTAGAGGCCGGGCAGTTCGCGCGAACGGTTGTGCGGTCGGAACCAGGCTGATTGCGTCAACGTCGGCTCAATCGAGAAGGCCGATCCAAGCCAGCTCCCGAGCTGGTCGCGAAAGTCGAGCGGCGTGAAGCGTTGCTCGGTGACGATGCTGGCCTCCAGCCCGTCCAGCCCGAACTCGTGCTCAAGGTGATGGATGACGCGGTCGCGGAAGGCGTTGCCCTCGTCCCGCCAGTCGATGCCACGCCCGAGGTGCGGGACCGGGACGAGGACGTAGAGGCTCTCGCCGCCTGGCGGGGCCATCGACGGGTCGGTTTTGGTCGGCGCGTGCAGGTAAATGGCCAGATCGGACGGCATTCCCTGTCCGTCGAAGATCTCGCGTAGCAGCCGCTCGTAGTCGTCGGGCATCAGAATTGTGTGGTGCTTGAGCTGGTCGTACTTGCGGTCCAGGCCGAGGTAGAGCAGGAAACAGCTCATCGAGTAGCGATACGAGCGCAACCGGGCAGCCGTCAGCCGCTTCTGGTTGGCGCGCGGCAGCAGCTTCAGATACGTTGTCGCTGCGTCGCTGTTAGCGACAACGGCGTCGGCGGGGTAATCGCCGCTGGATGTCCTGACGCCGGTCGCCCGGCCCGGCGCGGTCAGGATCTGCTCGACCGGCTGACCCGTGATGACCTCGCCGCCGAGGTCGCAAAACAGCCGCTCCATCCCCGCAACGACGCTGTACATGCCACCCATTGAGAAGTGGACGCCGCCGAGCCGCTCCAGGTATGGGACGATGCTGTAGATGGCGCTGGCGCGCAGCGGGTTGCCGCCGATGAAGAGCGGGTGGAACGAGAAGACCATCCGCAACCGCGGGTCGCTGATGTGTTTCGAGACAACGCTGTAGACGCTGCGCTGCGCGCCGAGCCGGACCAGTTCCGGCACGACACGGGCAAAGTCGCGGAAGCGGTCGAACGGCTCGCCGGCCAGGTCGTCGAAGGCGCGGCGGTAGATCGTCTCGGTGTAGGCGAGGAAGTCGCGCAGGCCGCTGACATCGTCCGGGTTGAACTTGGCGACTTCGGCCTCGTCCTGCTCCGGGCCGCTGCCGTAATCGAAGTGCGTCCCGTCGCGGAAGTAGATGCGGTAGAACGGGTCGAGTCGGACGAGGTCGATCTCGGTGTCGAAGTCGCTGCCGGCCGACCCCCAGAGGTCGCGCAGCAGGTGCGGCGCGGTGATCAGGCTCGGTCCCATGTCGAACGTGTAGCCCGCGTCCTGAAGCTGGTAGGCTCGCCCGCCCAACCGTTCGCGCGCTTCGATCAGCGTCACGTCATGTCCGGCGGCTTGGAGCCGGATCGCCGACGCCAACCCGCCGAAGCCGCTGCCGATGACGACGACTCGCCGGTCGCGGCTGCGCGGCCCACTGCTTGCCATGCCGTTGGGATAGCCGGTCTCGATCATGACGACACCGCTTCGCGTGGCACGGCGACGCTGACCGGTTCGGCTGCGGCAGAGAGCGTGCGAACCTGATCCTCGATGACGCGCACGAGATGCGCGCGGCCGCTGTGAGCATCAAGCCAGACCGGAGCGCCGAACCGCATCGTCACCTGCCAGCGCTTGCCCGGCAGCGGCTCGTACGCGAAGCCGACCGGCACGATCGGCACGCGTGTCAGCCCGTCGCGCTCGGCCAGCTCAACTAGCCGGATGAAGCCGGGCCGGAACGGTAGGAACGCTTCCTGATCGCGCTTGGGCGTGTAGGCGGGGTCGATGTTTGGGTAGCCCTCCGGAAAGACGACCAGCAACTCGCCGGCCCGCAACAGTTTGACCGATTCACGGACGGCTCGCCGAAGATACTGGCGCGACTCGCCAGCCTGAAACGCCGTCCCTTCGGGCTGTCCGGCCAACCCGTCGTCACGCAGGACGACCGGCCAACCCGCCATCCGACAGGCGCGCTCCATCAGCGTGCGGCCAGCGCCGCCCTTGACCCAGTCGAGCGCAACCAGGATGTGGACCGGCCTGCCAGCCGTCGCGATGATCGCGCAACCGTCGTTCAGGTGGTGGAAGTGGCGGGCCGCGATCAGGACGGGGCCGGTTTCAGGCAGAGACTGGGCGCCCTCGACGCGCAGGTCCATCCCGCGCGATCCGGCGATCTTCGCTCCGGTCGCCAGCACGCGTTGTGTAACGGCTTCGACCGGCGACGGCGAGCTGGATCGACGCGTCGATGGGGTTGACGTGCCGGCATCGGGCGCGGCTGCTCGCGATCGCCAGGCCGCCGCCGCCGGAACGACGCCGAGGACGACGCCCAGTACCACTGGCCCCCAGAGGCCGACACCCGCCGACAGCACCATCGCGAAGAGCATGTTGACGAGGTAGATCGCGAATGGGACCGTTGCCGAATACTCCGCCGCCCGGACATCACGTCGCCAGAGGAGACGGCTGACGCCCATGAAGAGGGCAGCCGTGAAGGCCCAACCGGCGAAGTTCTTGAGCGGCATCCCGAAGTACGGCCCGGTCTCGAACCAGGTCCAGAACTGGATCGCCAGCGATTCGTGCGCCATCGCCGGGTCGAGCGCGAGGTCCCAGACGGTCAGCAGATACGCCCCGCCGAGGACAGCCAGCAACCCCTGATATCTGCGCGCCCGGCCCTCGGCCAGCCGGTTCATCAGCAGGTAGGACGCGAAGCCGACGTAGAACCACGAGAGCGGGATCGTGAACGGCACCCGGCCCAGCACCTTGTAGCCGAGACCGTCTGTGTACTCGTAGTTGCCGAACGGCCAACCGGTGCCGGTCCCGAACAGCTCCGACGCCAGCGAAAGGGTGACGGTGACGGTGAAGAAGGTCAGCGTCCGCCGCCAGCCGATCGTCAGCCCGCCGAAGGAGAGCATCGTCGCCGCGCCGAGAATGATGTGCAGCGAGCCGCCGTACTGCATCCCGAAGTTGAAGACATCGGCGCCATAGCGGCTATCGGCCCACCACTCAGGGTGTGGCAAAGCGATCAGGATGCCGGCCAGCCCGAAGATCAAGGCGGCCAGATGGGCGAGAAAGAGGACACGGACGAGCTTCATCAGCTTCCTCCACGGACGAGAACACGTCCTCGCCAGGTATGCTCGCGCCGCAGCGCGCTCGCGATCAGCCGGATCGCCACCGGCAGGTCGATCAGCGGCGAGAGCCAGTACGTTAGTGGCGGGTTGTCGTAGGCGCGGGCTGTCCCAGCCAGGATGCCAAGCCTCGTCAGCACCAGCGCCGCGTTGACCCGGAGTAGCCAGCCGCGCCCGTTGCTGGCCAGCCACGATAGGCCGAGCAACGGCAGTGGCAGCGCCTGGACCAGCAGCACCTCGGCCAGCCCAAGCGCGCCGCTCATGCCAAAGTAACGGTCGCGCATCGGCAGCGAGCGCGGCCAGTTGCGCCAGGTCGCGCGCCAATCGGGATACATGCGCGCTGAAATAAGGCTGTCCGATTCAAAGAAGCCGACCTCGTGTCCGCGTTCGACCAGCCGCCGCGCCAGCGTGATGTCCTCGCAGATTGACTCGCGCACCGCCGCGAAGCCGCCCGCTTCCTCCAGGGCCGCGCGCCGCGCCAGAAAGCACTGACCGTTGGCCTGCACATCGTCAATCCGACGGTAGCGCCCGCCCGGAATGCCGAAGCGGTAGACGAGCGTCGTCAGCATCGCTGGATGCAGCAAGCCACTCCCCATGTCGCCAAGCTCTTGGCGGGTCGCCACGCTTAGGACATCCAGCCCGGTCGTGTCCGCATGGGCGAGCAGCGAACGGACCAGCGCGGGAGCGGGCACGACATCGGCGTCGATCGTCAGCGCCCACGTCGAGCGCACGCGGTCCAGCCCGGCCTGCAACCCCCACGCCTTGCCGTTCCATCCGTCTGGAATCGGGCTGGCGTCGATCAGCCTGACGCGCGGATCGCGCAGCGCGGTCGCCACGACCATCCCCTGCGTGCCGTCGATTGAACCACCATCGACGACGAGAATCTCGGACACTTCCGGTCCCTGCGCCAGCAGCCCCTCCAGGCATGGCCCGAGCCGGTCGCGCTCGTTCAACACCGGGACGATGACGGAGACGCTGTCGAACATCGACGGCTGCCAGCTTGCAGCGTTGATCGTCTCCCCACCAGCGGTTCGCAGCAGCCGCATGACGACACGCAGGCCGAACAGCGCCTGGAGCAGGACGAACAGCGACAGCAGCCGTGACAGCATCAACCCGCCCCTCCAGCCATGAATCCCACGACCAGGCTGCGGACAACCGGCCAACTGCACCGGTCATCGAGCGTGAGCATGTGGTCGCCGGTAATCTCGTGGTAGGCAACCGGCCCGGCCAGGTTGGCGACGAGGCGCCGTGTCTCTTTGGCGTGGACGGCTGTGTCGGCGATGCCCTGAACCACGAGCGCTGGCGCGACGACCCGCTTCGCCAGCCGTGGCCCTTGCGTGGCGAGCGCGCGCATCTCGTCCAGCGTGGCGGTTGGGACGGTGATCTCGCGGCGCAGGCGCCGTTGCGTCGCGGCATCATCGAGATCGATGCCCGGCGTCGCGTTGGCGAAGAACTCGCGCGTCTCAGGATTGTCAAAGTCCGCATCGCGGAAGGCCGGCATCTGCTTGACGATGTGCCTGACGAGCGGCAGCGCCCGCGCCCGAGGATCGCCGCCGAGCAGCTTCCAGAGTGGCGCGAGCAGGACCAGCCTATCGACCGGGCGGTTGGCCGCGATCCAGAGCGCCAGCGCGCCACCCATCGAGTAGCCAAGCACCGACACCCGCGCATACTGTTCCCGCAGCTCGTCCCAGGAGCGCAGCGCCGCCCGCTGCCAGTCCGCTCGGCCCGCTTGACCGAGCCGGGCGATGTCCGGCCCGAAGCCCGGCAATACAATCGCCCGCGAAGAGACACCGGCCGCGGCCAGGGCCGCGCCAAGCGGCCGCATCTCAGCCGGCGTGCCCATGAAGCCGTGCAGGAGCAGGACGGCGGAAGGTCCGGCGTCGTGCTCGAACGGGTGGTGCTGTTCTCCGGCGAACCATTCCATCAGTCGCTCTGTGACTCAAACGCCGAATCCCGCGGCGCTGGCGAAACACTTTCGGCAACCGCCTGCTTGCCATACCCCGAGCGCGTGACCAGCGACCAGGAGATCGCCGCTTCCCGCGCTTTGTCGAGGCGTGAAGTGGCGATACGCAGGCGCAACGTGTCGTAATCGTGACGCTCGATGTTCGTCAGTAACCGCCGGTAGAGGCGCGCGGCGACGAGAATCGGGAGTTGACAACCCCGTGGCAGCAGCCAGATGCCGGGAATCGCCTGCTCGTACAGCGTCCGCGCGTAGCCGATCTGGCCGCGCATGACGTTACGGAAGCGATCGTCGGGACCAGCGGCGTCATGGCGCATCGTGAGCAGATCCGCGCGACAGAGCCCGTGCCGCGCCAGCAGAGTTGCCGGCAGGTAGACACGTCCGGCGTCGAGGTCTTCGCCGACGTCGCGCAGGATGTTGGTCAGTTGCATCGCTGCGCCAAGCTTCCCGGCGGTCGCCAGCGCCGGCGGCGATGTTGCGCCAAGCACATGCGCCATCGCGTGGCCAACGGTCGAGGCGACCCGATAGCAGTAGGTTTGCAGCTCCACATCGCTCTCAATGTCGCGCGGCTCCAGATCGGCCCGCAGCCCCTCGATCATGTGCTGGAAGACCTCGACGGGGATGTCGTTGCTATTGACAACCCGTGACAGATTGGTGGCCAGCGGCTCGCGTGGCCCGGAGCCGCGGCGTGTCCCGTTCAGCCACGCTTGCCAGTTGTCCAGTTCGGCTGCGATCGACTGCGTGCCGGCAGCGCGCGGCGACTCATCGACGAGATCGTCGAGCGTCCGGAAGAACGCGTAGAGGTCAATCGCGTCAGCGCGTTGCGGCTGTGGGAGAAAGCGCGCGGCGAAGTTGAACGACGTTCGCGCATGGGTGGCGAGGATCGTTCGCGGATGAGGTGCGTCGGGCACGCTGCACTCCTGAACGGTCGCGTTTGGCCATTGATGTCCCCGGCCCGTCGATGCGCGGCTCATCGCGGCCTCTCCCTGTTCTTTGCCGGACTCTCACTGCTCGCGGTTGTCGTCCGGTGTCCGCTACGCCCCTGACGTGTGACGTGTTTCTAATAGCGCAGGTCGTGTGCCGTCACGTAGCGCAGGTCGTGTGCCGTCACGTAGCGCAGGTCGTGTGCCGTCACGCGTACTGCGCCAATGATACTCAACCTATAGTAGATGTACAGGTACGAACGGATGTCGAGTGTTCAACACCTAATGTTGATGACACAGTCAGCCGGAGTTGTTGAGCGGGGCATCATCGTGTTGCGCGACCATCCCGTCGGGACACGTTTGAAACCTGTCCCGACGAGGTCGAGGCGGCCTTTACGTGAACACCTTCCGCGCGTCCAGCGCGTCGCGCAGCGTCCGGCCGAGCGGGAAGGCTCCGCGCATCGTTCGCAGCATCGCCTTCTGCTTGGCGCCCTTGGGGACGCTATCGACCCTCAGGTATTCGCGCAACGTCTGGGATATCGCCTCGGGGACATCCGACAACAGATAGGGGCGGCTGTGGGCGAAGTCGGTCACGTTACGGATCTTGTAGAGGTCCTGCATGACGAACGACTCGTCCAGCAGCTCGCGATAGTAGGACAGTGTCGCGGCCGAGAAGTCACCGCGCTCCTTGGCGCGGGCAATCGTCTCGCCGGCCATCTTGCCGGAGATCATCGCGAAGTTGGAGCCTTCCCGGTTGAGCGGGTTGACCAGCATGGCTGCGTCGCCACAGACGAGCGCGCCGTCGATGTAGAGCGTCGGCAGCGAGTTCCAGCCGCCTTCGGGGATCAGGTGGGCGGCGTACTCGACCGTCTCTCCGCCGGCAAGCAGCGGAGCGATCGAGGGGTGCGCCTTGAAGCGTTCCAGCATGTCGTTGACGTTGATGCCGGACTCGATCAGGTCCGACAGCAGCGCGCCGCTGCCGATCGAGACGCTGTCCTTGTTGGTGTAGATGAAGCCATACCCGAGCAGGTAGCTGGTCGACTGGCCGAAGATCTCCATCGCGACGCCATGCCCGTCCGGGACGTTGAAGCGCTCGTTGACGACATCCTCGCCGAGCCGGATCAACTCCTTCGTGACGAGCGCCTGCTCCTTCGGCTGCCACTCCTTGTGCATCCCGGCCGCCAGCGCCAGCAGTGAGTTCGCGCCGTCGGCGATCACGACGACATCGGCGTGAAGGTCGCCGTCCTCACGCGACGTCTGGACGCCGACGACTCGGCCCTCGCGCCAGATCAGATCGACGACAACCGTCTCGGGGATTATGAAGACGCCCTCCGCCTCGGCTTTGGCCGCGAACCACTGGTCCCAGTCGGCCCGCAGGACGGTGAAGGAGTTGTAGGGCGCGTCCGAGAACGCCTGCGTCCGGTAGGCGAGGCCGATGTGCGAATCCTCGGTCAGCAGCATGTAACGTTGCTCGATGATCGGACGCTCGATCGGCGCGTCCTCCCAGAAGTCCGGCACGATCTCGGCCGTCGGCTGCGAGTAGAGGATGCCGCCCATCACGTTCTTCGCGCCCGCGAACGACCCGCGCTCCAGGACAACCACCTCCAGCCCCGCCCGCGCCATCGTGAGCGCGGCGGCCACTCCCGCCGGTCCCGCACCGACTACGATCGCGTCGAATTTCTCGTCTTCCATGCCTTGCCTTTCGTGACGCGTGACGCGTGA
>JBBECJ010000021.1:0-1436 GCA_040881885.1 Thermomicrobiales bacterium
AATTGCATCGTGCTGGACGCAAAGGCGACGGCCCCGTTGTTGGCAACAGTAAAGGACTGAATGTCGCGCGCGCCGTCGGCGAGTGGTTCGGGGCTGCCGCTGAGCGGGCAACTGTAGATGTGGGTGCTACCGCTATCCGAGAGGAGCGTGTAGACGCGAGAGGCGTCGCCAGACCAGATTGGGAGCTGGTTGGGGACGCCGTAACGGGCGTCGGCGATGGATGAGTTGCCGGGCTCGCGATCGACGCCGACCAGCAGGCCGTTGATCTCATCGGTGTCAGGATCCCAGGTGTAGACGTTGTCGAGCGTGGTTGGGCCAAAGGGTTCGACGATGGGATGGCCGGTGTAGGCGAGCAGGCCGGTGGGCGACCAGGCGGGCGTGGCGTAGTTGCCGTCCTCGGGCGTGACGCGGCGGGACTCGCCGTCGTGCAAACTGTCGACCCAGATGTCGCTGAGCGAGTTGTTGTCGGCGTCTTCGCTGCGGTTGGACACGCAGGCGAGGTGGCGGCCATCGGGAGAGATGGCGGGCTGGGCGCAGTCGAAGTCGCCGCTGGTGAGGGCGCGCGGCTGGCCGCCGCCGATGGCGACGACATGGACATGGCAGCGCTTGTCATCGAGGAAGCCTTCGCCGTCAGCCTTGTAGCGCAGGCTCCTGATAACGCGAGTGTCGCTCTTGCGTTTGCCGTTGCCGTTCTCCGACTCTTCCGGCTCGACCTTGGTGGTGTAGAAGATGGAGCCGCTGTCGGGCATCCAGCCGATGTCGCCGGCGGCGTTCGGGCCGTCAGTGACCTGCCAGGCTTCGCCACCGTCGGCGGGGATGACCCAGATCTGATTCTGTCCGGAGCGGTCGGAGAGGAAGGCGATGTGGGCGCCGTTGGGGGACCAGCGCGGACTGGTGTCCTTGCCCTTGCCACCGGTGAAGCGGATTGGCTCGCCGGAGCCGTCACTGGGGGCGAGCCAGACGCTGGATCTGTAACCGTTCTTGTCGCGATCGACGGTAGTGGCGACCCAGGCGACGCGTTGGCCGTCGGGGGAGATGTTGGGGTCGGCGACGAAGGTGAGGTTGTAGAGGTCGTCGATCACGATCGGACGGCGGGTGTCGGGCATCTGGGTGTTCCTTCCTCGGTCGGGAGCGTCGTCGGGGCATTCTATCCGGGAATCGCGGTCTGGTGTCGATCAGATCCCCGTTCGGGATTGCTTGGTGGAGAGCAGGGTGGGTCCGCGGCGTGTCGCGTTGGTTGGGTGGTCCTGAGCGGCGCCAACTGTCGGGTTGGTTAGGTGGAGCGTTGGGCGGGTCGCACGCCGCGCCGAGAGTCGCATTGGCCGGATGGGGTGCAGGGCGGGTCTCTTGACGTGTTTGGGCGTCGAGCTGGCCACAACGACCATGCGTGCCACCATAACATAATGTCATGTCGTTTCCGCCGTGGTCTTGGCGCG
>JBBECJ010000022.1:0-8438 GCA_040881885.1 Thermomicrobiales bacterium
TGAAGACGATCGGAATCGGCGAGTCCGCCGTCGAGACGGAGATCCACGAGATCATCCGGCGCGGCCAGCCAACCGTCGCGACGTATGCGAAGGATGATGGAGTCCATATCCGGATTACAGCGATCACCGACGATCCAGATGGCTCCAAGCTGGCCGTCGACCGGGCTGAGTCGGACATTCGAAAGCTGATAGGTCGTCAGGTATACGGCTACCTGGATGATCCGATTGCGACCGTCATTTTGAAGGAAATCGCGGCCTCAGGCTGTCAAATTGCAATCTGGGAAGCCGGCAACGCCGGCCATCTGTCCGTCCTGCTTGAAGAAAGCGAGTTGAGCGACAGCGTCGTCGTCGACGCCCGGACGACGTCGTTCGACGCAGCGGCAGTGGAGACCGGAGTCAACAATCCCGAGGACGTCGCCATCGCCTGCGCGGCAATGACGGCGCGGCGCGCGGGTACCACTCACGGAGTGTCGATTGCCGTCCGGCTCGCTCCCGGCGAAAACCCCGATCGCGCCACTGGCGAAATCGCGATTGCGTTGTTGGTCAATGGGCGCTCGCTGGTCCGGCAACATTCCGTCAGCGCGGTCCCACACGAGATTCGCCGGAGAGCGACGTTGCAGGCGGTTGACTTTCTGTGGTCAACGCTGCGGGACGAAACAGCTCGCCATACGGGCTGACGCGCGGCCAGGTCGTCCGCCAACCGAGCATGCCATACTTTCGCAAGCGCCCGGCCAGCCCAACCGGGTAGCCCGCCATCTTGGCCAGATCGCCCAACCCACGCAGTGCAATTGTCAGCGGGATTGCGGTCACAGATTCGCGGATTGTCGTTCCTCGATCGAGATCCCGCGACCTCAATCGGAAGATTGGACGCCAGACGTAGGCTGCAGCGAAAACGCCCGTCACAACCAGTTCGGGGAGTCGGCGACGCCTGAGCACGACGGCAAGCGCCGTATACGTCGCATATCTTAGAGCGTGGCGGCCAGGGAACAACCCTGCCTTCCCGTCGCCGCGCGCGTAGCGGAAATACTGAACCGCGAACGACTGTGGCGATGGCCGGACTGCAATTGTGACCAACGCGTCTTGCACGAAGCTGAATCGAGCGCCCGCCCTCGCCATCGTAAGATCCCACACCAGATCTTCGCAATAGTCCAGCCATTCCGGGTAGCGAACGCCGGCGTCAAACCAGCCGCGCTTGAACGCCATCGAGCGGCTCGATGGCAGGAAACTGGTCGGGTCGATCTCGCTGATCGTTGGCAGCGCGGTAGCCGCCAGCGCGCGCTGCCAGGCTGTGTCGAGCCGGGGGACGAAGAAGCCAGACGCGACATCAGCGCCGTCCTCCAGAATTGGTTGGACAAGTCGCTCCAGCCAGTGCTCGTCGGCTTCGGTTCCGGCGTCAGTCACGACGATCACCTCGCCAATCGCGTGATCGATCGCGAGGTTGCGACCCTGGGAGATGTTCGAGCACGGAGCGGACACCAGCTCGATCGGAGAAGCTGGATGCTTGGCGCGTCGCTCGATCGCTTCGATTGTGCCGTCGAACGATCCACCATCAACGATCACGATCTGATCCGGCTGCCGCGTCTGCCTTAGCAGTCCGTCGAGCCATGCTTCGACGCCTGCCGCCTCATTGCGGACGGTCGCGACGATCGAGATTCTGACAGGATCGCTCACAACAACCGCCCTTGATCGCGCTCCCACGCTTCAAGAATCTGTGTCTGACGCAGCAGCATTTGCTCTCGCTCGACTCTCCGAGCGTCATCATGCCCGCATAAATGAAGGAGGCCGTGCAACGCCAGGAAGGCGACCTCGCGGGCAAGCGAATGGCCGGCGTCAACCGCTTGCGCGGCGGCCGTCTCGATCGACACGACGACATCTCCGAGATACTTCTCGCCCTCTACGGCAGATTCCCGGTCGGGAAACGAAATGACATCTGTCGGAGTCGGGTCGGCGAAGAAGCGCTTGTGGAGCTCTGCGATCGTGAAGTCATCGCAGACACGCAAAGTCATCCGCCAGCAACCCGCGGCGGTCAGCGGCTCTGACCTGCCTGCGTGCTTCAACAGATCGGCGAGCGATGCGCTCACATTGAACGTGACGCCGGCGTCGATAACGACATCACACTGCAATGACACCGATTAGTTCGCGATCGACGGCGCCGGCGCGGCGGGCGTCGCCGGCGCTGTCTTGACCGGCATCGATGGGTACTCGACACGCGGGTGATAGATGCCTTCGAGGATCTGAACGAATGTCCGCCGGATCAGCTCGATCTCGCGCAGTGTGAGATCGCATTCGTTCAACTGGCCGTCGTCAAGCCGCTCGGAGACGATCCGGTCAACGATCGCAGACAATGTTTCGGAGCTTTCGCGTCCGGGGTCCTTCGCGCTCGCCAACCGGCCACCGACCGCCGCCGCGCGCACGGTCGCTTCGATCGAGTCCGCCAACATGACGACGCCCGCCTGCTTGGTCTGCGGTTTCGGTCCGGGGTAACGGAACTCGTCTTCGGTAACTTCCTCGCCAGCCTCGACCGACTTGACGTAGAAGTAGCGAATCAGCGATGTGCCGTGGTGCTGAAGGATGATGTCAATCATCGGCTGCGGTAGCCGCGCCTTTCTGGCGAGGCGCGCTCCATCGATGACATGATCGATGATGACACGCGCGCTGACACGCGCGTCCAGCAGATCGTGCGGATTCTCCAGGTTCGCCTGGTTCTCGATAAAGAACGTTGGACGGACAATCTTGCCAATATCGTGATACAGCACTGCCACGCGAGCGAAGAGCGGGTCGCCACCGACGATCTCGACGCCGCTTTCGGCCAAATTGCTGACGACGATCGAGTGGTGGTACGTCCCCGGCGCCTCGCGCGCGAGCCGGTAGAGCAGTGGCTGGTTGGGGTGGGCCAGCTCGAGAAGTTGGAGGTGCGTCGTAATCCCGAACAGGGAACCGAGCAGGCTGAACGACAGAAATGTCAGCGACGCTGAGAGCGCGCCATTCACGCCCGCCTCAAACAGCAGTTCGGCGCTCGCCCCAGACTCGAACGCGCCATTGGCGGCGACGAAGCAGATCGACACCAGGAAGCTCGTGAGACCAACCGCCAGGCCGGCCCAGACGAATGTTATAGTCCGTTCTGCCTTCCAGATCACGAACGATCCCGCGGCGGATGCCAGCAGGTAAACGACGACCAGTTCAAACGACAGGTCTGCGATGACGCCAAGGTACAAGGCAAGCAGCGCAGCGACTGCCAGCGCGATTTGGAACTCCAACAGCACGGCCAGCAACATGGCCGAGGCGGCGACAGGGAACATGTACTGAATCTCGTCATGCGGGAGGACGAGCCGTCCCATCAAAATGGGACCAAGGACGACGATTGTAATCAGCAGCAACTGCCGCCCCTGCCAGATGGGTCGGTGGAAGCGGAACAGATAGACGACCAGCACCAGACTGAGGATCACCATCAGCCCGGCTTTGCCCATTCGTTCGGACAATTCCGGCCCCTGTGTGAGCAACCCAAGCTGTTCGAGCTTCTCGATGTCGTAGACAGTGACGATGTCACCGTCACGAACGACAGCCTGCCCGGAGAGTAACTGGACGGTAACCGGATCCACAGCCTCTGCCGCCGCCTCGCGGTTGCGCAGCGTCTGGACTTCATCGACGAACACGTTGGCCCGGACGAACGGACGAGCAATCGCGGCAGCGAGCGGCTGCTCTTCGGCGGACAATAACGCCGACACTCTTCGCGAGATGTCCTCCTTTGTCCGGGCAACATCTTCGGCCCGCAGGCGATTTGCCAACGTCACGTCAACGAGCCGCCGTGACTCGGCCCGCACCCGTTCCCAGGCAGTGTCGGATAGCGCCAGAATCTCTTCGGCGTCCTGGTCAGAGAGACCTTCGAGCAGGTCGCGGACGGATCTGACTTTTTCATCATCGTTCAGATCGTCAGCTTCGCGAAGTCCTGCGACGCGATTGAGGAACGTGTCGACGGCGGCGACCTGTTCGGGACGGACACCCTCGTCATTGACCAGCGCAATGTTGCTGTCGTCGTCGTAGGCCGCCTGCCGCGCCTCGTGCGTTCGTAGCTCGCTCTCGAAGCTGATCGTGTCCTCAGCCTTAATAGTCTGGTCGGCGGCGTCACCCTCACGAACGACAATCTGACCCGATCCCCAGTCGATCGCCACGCTCGCGACACTGAGGACGAGCAACGCGGCGGCAAAGAGCGCCAGCCGGGCCAGAGCGTTCAATCGCTGGCCACCGGTCAACTGCCCACCGCCCATCAGCCGCTCAAGCCGGGTTGGCTGGACGCGGACAGTTGGGATTGGCGCCGTCTGTCGTTCGTCGTTCATGTCGGTTCACCCGTCATGCCTGGCGAAGAGATGAATAGTCCATCGTTCAATCAGAAGTGGTTGCCGCGGAAGCTCGCCGGGCGACCTCGTCCTTCGCGAGCTGGCTCAACGTACGCCCCTCGGCGCGCCCGCCCGCCGCCTCGATCAAGGCAGGCATCAGCCGCGACATGTCCTTCGCCGATTGGACGTTGAGTTCGTCCACTTTCTGACGAACGAGTTCCACCAATTCATCGTGGCCAAGTTGCGCGGGCAGGTAATCGAGCAGGATCGCGACCTGTTGCTCCTCCTCGGCGGCGAGTTCTTCCCTCCCGCCGGAGCGGAACAGATCGATCGAATCTCGACGCTGCTTGACCTGGAATCGAATCACCTCGTCAATCTCGGTATCGTCCAGTTCGCCGCGCTTCTCGATCGCGGCATTCTTGATCGCCGCGCGCAGGTAACGGATGACATCGCGCCGTCGGGTGTCTCCCGAGCGCATGGCGGCCTGCATGTCCTGGTTGAGACGTTCAGCAAGAACCAATGATTCCGACCCCCTGGTACGTGTCGCCAAACGCGCGTTGTCTGTTCATTGTACGCGCGCGGCAGGCTGTCGGTTCCGGCTATCTAAACATACCGCCCAACGACGATCAACGCGGCCAGGCGTCCCTACCTTCGTACGTCCGCACCGGAGCCACTATCCGAGCGACCCGAGCTGCCTGCCCCCAAGCAGGTGGAGATGCAAGTGATCGACACTCTGGCCACCCCACTTCCCTGTGTTCGTGACGACACGATACCCTTGCTCGCGAAGCCCTTCCTGGTTGGCGATCCATCCAGCCGCAAGCAGCAATTGACCGGCAATGGCGCCATCGTCAGGCCGTAGATCGCTTACCGACGCAATGTGCTTGCGCGGAATGATCAGGATGTGTGTCGGCGCGGCGGGTTGGATGTCGCGAAATGCGATGACCGTCTCATCTTCGAACAGACGGTCGCCTGGAATCTCGCCCCGGACAATCCGACAGAAGATACACTCGTGTTCGCTAGACATTGACCGAAGCTCCATTCGTCCGCAAGACGCATAGTTTCAGGAACGATAATGCCAGAACTACCCGAAGTAGAGACGGTTTGCCGCACGCTGGACCCACTGCTGCGGGGCAAGACAATCTCCGCGTTCTGGCTTGGTTGGCATCGAACGTTGGAACGTCCGACGCTCGATCTGTTCAACACAGCCGTTGTCGGCGCGACGATCGAGTCCGTCTCCCGGCGCGCGAAACTCATCCTGATTACGCTAAGCAACTGCGGCGCCGTCACGATCCACCTGCGGATGACCGGCGAACTGTTGTTCAGGCCGACCAGTGACGCTGACCGGAACGCGGAGAGAGAACCGTATCTGCGGGCGGTGTTTTCGTTCAGCGACGGCAGCGAGCTGCTATTCTACGACACGCGAAAATTTGGCAAGATCGCGTACCGCGCTCCGAACGAACTGGCTGCCCTGGACGCCGGCTACGGGTCCGAGCCGCTCGATCCCGCGTTCACATCGGAACGGCTGGCGTCAATCCTGCGCGCCCACCGGCGACAAACCAAGCCGCTGCTGCTCGACCAGTCGGTCATCGCCGGCCTTGGCAACATCTATGTAGATGAGGCATTGTTCAGGTCGAGGATTCATCCGCTCCAATTGTCGTCCGAAATTGACGACGCGCATATCCGCGCGTTGCACGCCGCGATCGTCGAGATCCTCTCGACGGCGCTGGCGCTGCACGGCACGACCCTGCGAGACTATCGTAGCGGTCTCGGCGAACCGGGCCAGAACCAGTCGCGCCTGCTCGTCTACGGCCTGAAGCCGGGCACACCTTGCCCGGTCTGCGGCAGTCCGCTGGAACGGCTCGTGATCGGCCAGCGCGGCTCGATATTCTGCCCGAACTGCCAGCCATTCCCTGGACCTAACGATACGCCTCGTCGATGAGCGTCCCGACGTTCGGATCGTTGGGATCGAGGATCGGATAGCCGTCCTCGACCAGGTCCGTATGCAGCATTCCCGAACCGGTTCCGAAGACGACGACCCGCTCTCGCGTGCTCAGGAAGCCAGTCTCACGCAGTTGCGCAGCCGCCGCGAATGCCGCGCCAACTTCAGGCGAGACGTGCATCCCCTCGGTTGCGGAAACCCGGTTGGTCATCCGCAACAGGTCGTCATCACTGACGGCGATCGCTGTTCCTTCGCTCTCGCGCAGCGCGTCGATAATGAGATAGTCGCCGATCGCGACTGGAACGCGCATGCCGGGCGCGATCGTTTCGGCGCCCTGCCAGAGTTCCGCATGCCGCTCGCGGCGCTCGAACGCGCGCACAATCGGCGCGCAACCAGTCGCCTGAACGACGACCATCTTTGGCCGCCTGGAGCCAATCAGCCCCATTTGCTCCAACTCATCGAACGCCTTCCACATACCGACAATGCCGGTTCCGCCGCCGGTCGGGTAGATGATCGCGTCCGGAACTTCCCAGCCGAGCTGCTCGACCAGCTCGATGCCCATCGTCTTTTTGCCTTCGGCCCGGTATGGCTCCTTCAGCGTCGAGACATCGAACCAGCCGCGCTCCGCGCCGTTCTCGCGGACGATCTTGCCGGCGTCGTTAATCAGGCCGTCCACCAGAAACACGCGCGCTCCGAGCGCCCGGCACTCGGCCTTGAAGATCGGCGGGGCGTCCTGCGGCATGAAGACGATCGCCTGCATGCCACCTCGCGCCAGATACGCGCTGGCCGCTGCCGCCGCGTTGCCCGCCGACGGCAGCGCGACCGCCGTCACGCCTAGCTCGCGCGCCCGTGAGATCGCCGCGCCGAGGCCGCGCGCCTTGAACGAACCCGTCGGATTGCGCCCCTCATCCTTCATGAGCAGGTTCGACAGGCCAATTTCAGCGCCGATTCGGTTCGCGGACAATAGCGGCGTCCCGCCCTCGCCAAGCGTCAGTCGATGTTCGGGATCGCGGACCGGCATGATCTCGTGGTAGCGCCAGAGGTCCCAGAGGCGGTCGCGCAATGCCTCCTTCGTCATCGTCCGCGCCGCCGCGACCAGGTCGTAACGCGCCAGCAACACCTTGCCGCAGGCGTCGCAGACGGTCAGCAACTGGTCGGGATCGTACGTCCTGCCACAATTCGAGCACTCGATGACTTCCAACCAACTGCGCTTCTCCACCAACTCAGTTCCCTCCTTAGCTCACATTCAGTTCCCCGGCAATGCTAGCAGACCGCCTCGATCCGCCTACCGGGATGGACGCGTGACAGGCGAGTCGCTATAATCAACGCAGGCAGGCGGGTGTAACTCAGTTGGCAGAGTGTCTGCTTCCCAAGCAGAATGTCGTGGGTTCGAATCCCATCACCCGCTCCGAAGCGATCGCGACAGCGTTGCGAATCCGCCGCGCCTTCCAGGCGGGGCGGTTGGCATTCTCAGGCATTCTCCCCGGACTTGCGGAACAGCCCTGATGCGGTGGCATGTCGCCGCTCAATCGAGCTACGAGCCACCGTCAGCCATCGTCGTTGTCGACAATGGCTGCCAACGGTTCCGGCAGCCCAGCCGGTCGCTGAATCGCCGCTGGCGGAAAGTCCCGCCAATCGGAGGTTGGTTCGGGTCGATCGTGGAGGTACGTGTCTAGGAATCGTTGCCAGCGCATCAACGCATCCACTGCGTCCAGTGGCGAGAGCGAACCGTCCGAGATCGCGACAGCGAACTCGTCGAGATCCAGCATCCGATGGTGGCGACCGTCGGTCGGGATGATGACATCGATGTAGAGGTCGCGGACGGTATACGTGCTACCGGACACCGTGACGGTGACGAGGTCAACGTACCAGGTTGTCGCGTCGTCACCGTGCCACCAGACGGGGTTGGAAAGCTGGACACCGACATCGAGCAGCACGAAGACGCGCTCGATCTGCGACTTGCCTGCCCGCGGCACAAACGACGTAGGCCACCACGTCTCCGTATCGCAACCCCGGAAATGGGCCGGCCCCGTCGCGAATCACCTGGATGGAGGAAGTGGCAGCCAGAGTATCGGATTCGGCGTCGGAATTGCCTTGGATCGGACCCTCCAGTCAACCGTCGGCCAACTTAAAGCGGACCATTCGTTGTGGTATCATCTCGTGAC
>JBBECJ010000023.1:0-1433 GCA_040881885.1 Thermomicrobiales bacterium
ACGACAAGGGAATCCGTCTGTAACGCAGGGGAGTCACCGTGTCGCGTCCGCCCGAAGCTGGCCCGGTTCTCCAGCGGCCACGACGGAGGCGCGGGCGGTTCACCGACCGCCATCTCCTGATCGGTGAAGGCTTTTTCTCTGGCACGGCGACCGCCACCCACAATGCCTTCTTCATCACGCTCCTCGTCCAGATCGGCGTTGGAACTCTCGCGCTCGGCATCTACACGTCGCTGAACGGCTTGCTCGCGAATGCGTCCGGCCTGGCCGGTGGCCGCCTCCGGCGTCACATCCCTAACCGCCGCGTCCTTGCCGCCGTGACCGGCGGTGTTGGACGGCTCGGGTTTCTGCTGATCGCGCTTCTGCTCTTTGTCCAGGGAGCCGGCGTCAACTCGATCGCGCTGATCGCCCTCGCGTTGACTTCCGTGACCGCGATCGGGCTGGGCCTGCCGGTCCTGACATCGGTCATCGCCGACTCGGTCAACCCGCGCGAGCGCGGCTTCTTCTTCGCCAACCGACTGCTGGCCAGCGGCATCGGAGCGACAATCGTCGCGATCGGGATCGCCGCGCTCCTGCGGCAACTCTCGTTCCCGAACGGCTTCACGATCGCCTACGCCTTGGCCGGGCTGGCCGGCCTCGGCTCGGTCGCGACCCTGATGTCCCTGCGACGGGTGCGCAACGCCCCCGTCACGGCCACGGCTGGCGCGGCCGGCTACGGTCTGTTTGGCTCGGTCTCGCCGCTGATGTGGCGCTACGCTTCCGCGACCTTCGTGCTCTGGTTCGGCGCGGCCCTCGTCGCGCCCGTCCTGACGCCCTACATCCTCAACGACCTCGGCGCCAGCCCAAGCTTCATCGGGCTGATGACAGCCGTCAACGCCGTCACCGGCCTGCTGATCCAGCGCTTCTGGGGACGCCGGGTCGATCGGTTCGGATCATTTCCCGTCCTGGGCGTGACGATGGCGGCCGTTTCGAGCTTGCCGGTCCTCTACGCGATCACGCCAACCTACTGGTTCGCGCTCGGCTTCGAGGTCATCTCCGGCGTCGCCTGGGCCGGTTACGCGCTCGCGAACCTCAACTACGCAATCGAGATCGCCCCAGTTGAGGAGCGCGCCCGCTACACCTCTGTCGGCAACGCCGCCGCCGGTGTCGGCGCCTTCCTCGGCCCACTCGTCGCCGCCCTGCTCCTCGTCGTCGTTGAACCCCAGATCGTCCTCTTCCTCTCCGGCGCCATCCGCCTCAGCGCGTTCTTCGCCGTCCGCCTCGCTCGCCCACCAGCGCACGCGCCGCTGGCAACCCCGACAACGACGTGAACTGGTGTATCCTGCCGCCTGTTGACACCGGACACGGAACAACGGCAATCCGACGCATCACGTTCGAACGGAGCGCACTCGCTCCCGTGTCGATTCCAACCTTCCGGTAGGGGCGACGGCCGCGGC
>JBBECJ010000024.1:0-8399 GCA_040881885.1 Thermomicrobiales bacterium
CAGATCGACACTGAGGCACGAGTGTTCAACGTTGTCAAGACGCCGTTGCAACGCGAGATCATCTGGCTGATGCGCGGTCTGCTGGTGGTGATCCTCCTGCTCACCCTCCTGGTGCTGGGGACGTTCAACCGCGTATCGGGGACGTTTCCATTTGACCAGATCATGATGGAGGACGCCTCGCGCGCGACGGCGGTCCTCGTCGGGCTCATCCCCCAGGGTCTCGTGTTGATGATCACTGTGACGTACGCGATGTCGATCCTTCGACTGGCGCGGAAGAACGCACTGGTCCAGCACATGAACGCGGCCGAATCGCTGAGCCACGTCGATGTTCTCTGCCTCGACAAGACCGGCACGATCACGACCAACGAACTGTCACTTCATGCCCTCACTCCGCTCGGCATCGATCAACTCGACCTGCAGCGAGCACTTGGCGACTTCGTCGCGAGTAGTGCATCGATGAATCGGACGGCGTCCGCGATTGCTGCGTCGTTTCCCGGCTCAGTGCGCCGCCTGCGCCACGAGGCGCCGTTCGACTCAGACCGGAAGTGGAGCGCGCTGTCCTTCGCCGACGATATTGACCAGAAGACGTACGTGCTCGGCGCTCCCGAGGTGCTGCTGCCATTCCTGCGCGCTGATACACGGTACGATGATCGCCGCGTCGACGAGTGGACATCGCAGGGACTGAGGGTGCTGCTCTTCGCGGCCGGCGCGGACGCAACCGCGATCGCCGACCCGCTCGTCCCGCACCTGCCGGTCGACCTCTTCCCACTTGGCCTCATCGCATTGCGGGACGAACTGCGTGCCGATGCTCGAGAGACGATCGATCACTTTGTCCAGGCTGGGATATCGCTCAAGCTGATCTCCGGCGACCACGTCAACACCGTCACTACCCTCGCCCGACAAGCAGGCATCGCTGTTAATGCTGACGACCAGATCGTCTCGGGCTGGCAACTTGAAGGTCTGAGCGACGACGAATATGAGGAGATCGCGCAGCGCGGAGTCATCTTCGGGCGTGTCACCCCGCAGCAGAAGGAGCGACTGGTCAGTGCGCTCAGACGCCGGGACCACTATGTCGCGATGATCGGTGACGGCGTCAACGACGTGCCCGCCCTCAAGCACGCACAGGTCGCCATTGCTATGCGGAGCGGGACCGCCGTTACACGCAGCATCTCAGATGTCATCCTGCTCGACGATTCCTTCGCCGCGCTGCCAGACGCCTTCATGGAAGGTCAACGCATCCGTAACGGACTCGAGACGACGATCGATCTGTTCCTGACGCGGACGATCTACACGATGTTGATCGTCTGGGCGACGGCAACCGGCGGTGGTGAATTTCCAGTCGCCTTCCGGCACAGCGCGCTGATCGGGCTACTTGCCGTCGGGATCCCGGCGTTCGCGCTCGCGATCTGGGCCAAGCCGGGCAACGTCGAGCGACGAGTGTTGCCGGCCGTGCTGGATGTCGTCGTGCCGGCCGCTCTCACGATCTCGCTCGCCGGCTTCGCCATCTATCAGACGTTCCTGCGACTCTTCGACATCGCCGTCGCACAATCCGCGCTCACGGCGCTGACGATTACGTGTAGCTTGTTGCTGATTCCGTTCCTTCGCCCGCCGACTGGATTCTGGGTGGGAGCAGCACCGTTGAGCCGCGATTGGCGGCCGGCGATGTTCGCGAGTCTGATGTTCCTGCTCTACCTGGTGGTCGTGTTCATTCCGCCGTTGCAGATGTTCTATGAGATCGAGCCGCTTCCACTCCTCGCCTATCCGATGATCGCGGCGTTTGTCCTCGCCTGGGTGCTATTGGTGCGGTGGATCTGGCGTCATGGCGTCATGACAATCGTTCACTCCGGGGTGTCGAGGACATGGGAGCGTATCGTCTCTCGGACTCGGCTCCGTTCGCGGACGGTTCCGGCGCATCGCCGGTCGGAAGCGCCGTCGCGACATTGACCCGCGATCGGCACGGATTGTCTGACTCGTTAACCACGGAAAGGAGACGTGAACCATGAACGCACTGGTCGTCTACGATTCGAAGTTCGGCAACACGCGGCAGATTGCAGAAGCGATCGGAGGCGCGCTAGGCGATCGCTACGACGTGAGCCTGCAACCCGTGACCGACCAACCGGAGGTGACACAAGCCATCTCTCTCTTGCTGGTCGGCGGGCCTACCCACGCGCACGGCATCAGCCAACCGATGCGGCAGTTCCTGGACAACCTGCCGAAGGACGCAGTCAGTAACGTGGCCGTCGCGACCTTCGACACGCGCTTCCATAAGCCGAAGCTGATCGTCGGGGCCGCGTCTGATGGGATCGCCAAACGCCTGCGGAAGCGGGGTGCCCGGATCGTGACTGAACCCGAGAGCTTCTGGGTCGAGTCCGGAGAAGGGCCGCTTTCCGCAGGGGAGGTCGAGCGCGCCAGGACCTGGGCACGAACGCTCGCCTCTGCTGACGTGCCGACCGGCTGACGATGTCGGCACGACGCACGCTTCACGCTCCGCATCGTTCTACACGCTCGGCGCGGAAGCGTCGCCGGCCAGGAAGCCGTCTGCTGCATACGATCGACATCCAGCTCTTCCGGGCCTCGCGAGAGGCCCGGAAGGGTGTCCACGGACTCGGCCCCGGTCTCATCACCCGCGTCGCGGATGACGACCTATCCAGCAACTCAACCTACACCGTCACCGGAGCCACCTGGGGTTACCGGCTCCTCTGGATGAGCCTGATCACGTGGGCGATTACGTCGCCGGCCGAACGACCCGCGTCGTGGGTTGGGTGACGACGATCTCGATGGCACTCGCCGTCATCCTGCTCTTTGCAACATACCGATCCTGACGCCAGAAGCCGAATACTGACGACATCTCGTGCGATCGACACATGCCTCGACTCATGCTGGTTTCTGACAGGTCTTCCATCGCGTCACGAGATTGTCAGGCTGGCGAGCATCCCATCTATGACGCTGTAACGGCATCAGGTAGAGACTGATAGTGCGGCGCCGGTCAATTCGAGCCGGAATCGGAGAACTCGAGGACGAAGGGTGTGATGAACGCTGTCAGGGATCCCGTCGAATCGACGAACGCTGAGAGGTCCGAGGGTATTGTTGGGACCTGGTTGCAACCCTCAACGCGCCGGCATTCACCAACTCAGCGGGCGCCGGAACTGCACTCGGGGCCAACCGGCCCGTTGATCGGTCCGATCGTCTACGGTGGGCTGGACGGTATTGTCACGACCTTCGCGGTTGTGAGCGGCGTCGCGGGAGCGAACCTCGGTTCCGGCGTCATCCTGATTCTTGGCTTGGCAAATCTGTTCGCCGACGGCGTCTCGATGGCTGTCGGCTCCTATCTGTCATCCAAGAGCGAGCACGAGTATTACCTGCGTGAACGTCGCACCGAACGCTGGGAGATCGAGCAGTTCCCGGAGGCGGAACGTGCTGAGCTGTTGGGACTCTATCGGGAGCGTGGCTTCTCGGATGTCGACGCACGAGGGCTGACCGAGATCCAGACCAGGCGGCCGGAATCGTGGATCAACGCCATGATGGCCGAGGAACATGGGCTACTCGGCATCGACATCGATCCGCTGAAACGCGGTCTGGCGACGTTTGCTTCCTTCGTCGTTGCGGGGTCACTGCCGCTCCTCGCCTATCTGATCGGCCTTATGCTCCCAGTCATTGCTAACATCGCCTTTCCGTTGTCGGTCGTCCTGTCCGCGCTGGCGCTCTTTGGACTCGGCGCGGCGAAGGTGTTTGTCACTGAGCGACGGGTGATTCGCAGCGGATTGGAGATGCTCTTCGTCGGCGGGCTGGCTGCCGGTGTCGCCTACCTGGTCGGGTTCTTCCTTCGAGGACTCGGCACATAGCGGGATCTAGCGTGCTCGGTGAAGACGCGAACGGCATCTTGCCGCTGTCGAGACTCGTCATCTCCCGCCGGAACTAGCCTGAGACATCCACGAGGTTTCGTCCGCCGTTGATCTCAAGGACCGCCGCTCCGTGGAATCGGCCGTGACGGAGATCGTCCAGCGCCCGGTTGGCATCCTCCAGCCGGTAGCGCTGCACATCGGTCTTGATCGGGATCTCCGGCGCGAGCCGCAGAAACTCTTGGCCGTCCCGGCGCGTCAGATTGGCGACCGATCGTATCTGGCGCTCGCCCCACAGGATCTCATATGGGAAGGCCGGGATATCGGACATGTGGATACCGGCGCAGACGACGATGCCGCCCTTGGCCGTCGCCCGCAGCGCTGCCGGCACTAACGCTCCGGCCGGCGCGAAGATGATGGCCGCATCGAGTGGGACAGGCGCCGGTTCGCTGCTGGGACCCGACCAGACGGCGCCCAGCAACCGCGCATAGTCCTGCCCAGCGGTGTCGTCATCACGCGTGAACGCATAGACCTCACGACCCTGGTAGCGGGCGACCTGCACGATGATGTGTGCGGCAGCGCCGAAGCCGTAGAGGCCAATTCGCGATGCCACGTCCGGATCGCCCGCCATCCGCAGCGAACGATAGCCGATCAACCCCGCACAGAGGAGTGGTGCTGCCTGTGCGTCCGGGAAACCCTCAGGTATCGAGAAGCAGTAGCGCGCATCAGCGACCGCGTACTCGGCGAATCCGCCGTCGATGTCATAGCCGGTGAACCGCGCGTCGTCACAGAGGTTCTTGCGCCCGCTCACGCAATATCGGCAGACGCCACACGTGTACCCAAGCCAGGGAACACCGATGCGCTGCCCAGGTGTCAGTGATGTGACTTCGTGTCCGATCGCAACGACGTTGCCGACAATCTGATGACCGGGAATCAGTGGCAACGCTGGATGAGGCAATTCGCCGTCCATGACGTGGAGGTCTGTGCGGCAGATTCCGCAGGCGCGTACCTCGATCAGCACCTGACCTGACGCCGGTTCAGGGCGCCGGACCATCTCGAGCTGCAGTGGCTTGCGTGGTTCGCGAAGGACCATGGCACGCATGTCGATGCCCTTCCAGAGGAACGGAGATACTGCATCGGATGATCAGGATCGCCGGCCTCGGTCGAGATAGACATCGGCGGCTGCCACGCAATGACAGCCGCCGATGAGGGATGTACCGACTTAAGGCGTCGGTGAACCTACGGGGCGCGAATCTCGATCTTGTTGGTGATAGCCGTCACGCCCCTGGACTTCCAGGCCGCTTCGTGCGCTTCCTGCCGCTCCAGCCAGGAGCGGACCGATCCGGTCAGCGTCACGTGTCCGCCGTCAACACTGACCGTGATCCGGTCAGCGTCGACCTCGGCGCTCCGCACCAACGCCCGCTCGATGCCTTCCGTGATGTCGCTGGCTGAGGCGGCCGGTTGCTTGATCGAGATCATGTTCGTCACGCCCGACACGCCATGGATGCGTTTGATCGCCTTCTCGGCCGCGCGGCGCTGGTGATCCCACTCCACCTGTCCGGTCAGCGTCACCCAGTTCCTGGCGACCTTGATGTCGATCGCATCGTCGGGAATCGTCGTGTTGTGCTGAATGACATTTGCGGCCGCCTTCGCGACATCGGTATCGGTTCGCTCGTCACTCCAGACGGTATGAACCTCAACATCGTTCGCGACAGCGCGGATCCCCGCAACGCGGAAGGCAGCCCGCTCGGCCGCGAGTTTGGTCGCGTACTCTCGAACGGAGCCCGTCAGCGTGACGACACCGTCGTCGACTTCAACGCCGACATCGGTTACCTCGACCTCGGGGTCCCACACGAACTCCTCCATCACATCTCGCTGGATGTCCGCGTCAGTCCTGATCATGATCGCCATCCCGGAACGCTCCTCGTCTTGTCCCTGGTCGTTTGGCACAGGGTCCGATCGCGACTTGCCGTGACAGGCCTATTGCTTCTCGATGTCGATCCGTCGCGTCGGGGTGCGGTCGGACTTTGGAATGGTCACGGTCAGCACGCCGTCGGCAAGTGTTGCCTTGGCTTCGTCGTCGTAGACGGCCGCCGGCAGGGTGATGGCGCGCTGGACGCTGCCGAAGCGGCGCTCCTGAAGGCGCCAGGCGCCTTTCTTCTCCTCGCGCTCCGCCTTGCTCTCGCCGCGGATCGTCAGCACCCCCTTATTGATCTCAACCGTGAGATCGTCGGGCTTGAAGCCCGGCACGGATGCCGTCACGACAACCGCCTCGTCGGTCTCCTGCACATCCAGCGCGAGCGACGACGGCTCGAAGGCGAGCATCGGCATGCCGTTCATTTCGGCGAAGAGCTTGTCCATCCTCTCGCGCAATGTCTCCAACTCTCGCAACGGGGACCAGGTCGTGATGCTCATGGGACTCCCTCCGGGCTCAAAACGATTCCGCATGCACTCGTGTGCTGTCTGGAGACTAGCGGTGATCACGTTGCAGACGAAACTGATCGTCACCGAGCGCCGTTGCAGTTTCGTTACAGTCGGAGTGCTCCGCACGTTTGACACGAACCTGTGACGTGGCTCTCGTTTAAATGACACGACTGAAACGGCTCCAGCGATAGGTTGGAGCACGAGGGTGTTCGCCCCACTGGCGAACGTCTGCTCCGGGAGGCGAGGAGATGATGTCGTTTACCGCATTGATCATCAGAAATCTGTTTCGACAGCGCATTCGTTCGTCGCTCACCATCCTCGGTATCAGCATTGGCATCATGACCGTCGTGACCCTCGGCGCCATCACCGAGGGCATGAAGGCGACGATGGAGGACTTGCTGCGCGCGGGCGACGCCGACTTTATGGTTGGCCAGCAAGGCTCCGCCGACTTCAGCTTCAGCATCGTGTCGGAGGAGCAATGGCAAGCTATCGCGGATCGGGATGACGTGCTCTGGGCGCATGGCGTTCTCATGCACATCCTCAGTGTGGAGTCGAACCCGTACTTCGTGATGATGGGCATCCGCCCCGGCGATCTGGCGGAGAGCCCGCCCGACATCGTTGCCGGATCGCTCCTTGCTCCCGACGCGAGCGATCAGATCGTCCTCGGGGAGCAGGCAGCCGGCAATTTAGGTGTTGGAGTCGGAGACCGTGTCACGATCGACGCCCACGAGTTCTACGTGGTCGGCATCTACCGGACCGGCATGACCTGGCAGGACAGCGGCGCCTACGCCGATCTGCGCATGGTTCAGCAGCTGGCCAGCCGGTCCGGTATGGTGACGGCCGTCTACGTGAAGGTCGCGCCAGGAGCATCGCTAGCAACCGTCGCGGCCGGCATCGAACAGCAAGACACGCAACTCGTCTCGATCACCAGTCTCGCCGACTTCGCCGAGGTTGACCAGGGCTCGCAGATGATCGACTCCGCCAACCTGGCGATCTCGGCGCTGGCCGTCGGCATCGGCGCGATCGGTGTCATGAACACGATGATCATGTCGGTCTTCGAGCGAACGCGCGAGATCGGCATCCTCCGAGCCGTCGGCTGGCGCGGTCGCCGGATCCTGCGGATGATCGTGACCGAATCCTTGTTGCTGTGTCTGGTGGCCGTCGTCGTCGGTGTCGCGCTGGGGTTCCTCGCGACGCAGGGCGTGATGCTGCTGCAGACCGTCAACATGTTCCTCGAACCACAGTTCACGAGCGCCGTCCTGCTGCGTGGCTTCGGCGTCGCCATCGTCGTCGCGCTAGCCGGCGCGATCTACCCGTCGATCCGAGCCGTTCGGCTGACCCCGATGGAGGCACTCCGTCATGAGTAAGCGCGACATCGTCATCGACGTTCGTGGACTGACCAAGGCGTTCGAGGGCGGGAGAATCAACGCGCTCAACGGCGTCGATCTCCAGATCGAACGGGGCGAATGGGTGGCGATCGTCGGTCCATCGGGCTGCGGAAAGTCGACCCTCCTCCATCTGATCGCCTCACTCGACCATCCCGATGACGGGAAGATCGTCGTCGACGATCACGATCTCGCGAAATTGCGCGACTTCAACCACTTTCGATCGCACCACGTCGGCATGATCTTCCAGCTCCACAATCTGCTGCCGAGTCTGACCGCCAGCGAGAACGTTCAGGCGCCGATGTTCGAGCTTCGGATCTCTGCCCGCGAGCGTCGCAAGCGCGCCGAACAGCGCCTGGTGGAGGTCGGACTGGTTGGCAAGGAGAAGCAGCGCCCGGCATTGCTGTCCGGTGGTGAGCGACAGCGCATCGCGATCGCCAGAGCACTCGCCAACGATCCGCCAATTCTGCTCGCGGACGAACCGACCGGCAACCTGGATTCGCAAGCCGGGCGGCTCGTCCTCGATCTGTTGGAGCGCATTCGTCTCGAGCGCGATCTCACGATCGTGATGGTGACACACGACCCCAGCGTCGCCGCGCGAGCGGACCGGCTGGTGGAGATGCTCGACGGACGGATCATCTCGCAGTCGGCGCCGGAACCTGAGCGCCGACTGCGAGATGGTCGCGGCTGTCGCGAACTAAGCGGGTTGACAAAAGTTCTGGTGCAGGCGGAGGATGATGGCGTTCATGGA
>JBBECJ010000025.1:0-8380 GCA_040881885.1 Thermomicrobiales bacterium
CAGGTCATCCCTGCCATACTACCGCCAGATCAAGATACAAGGATGACAGGGGTGAGAGGCGCGGTCCTCGGTGAGTGCGTAAGCCCCAGACGACCTCCGAGTGTCATTCCCAAACGAATGGCCAGACGAGAATGCGCCGAGCGGAGGGAAAACGAACCATGAACCGCGCAATCGACATCAAGATCGACGGTGACCTGATGGCGGTCTACCGGCTTGGGGCCGAGATTGAGAAGTGGCCGGATCTATTGCCGCACTACCGCGACGTGCAGATCCTCTGGCAGGATGGCAACCGCTGCGTAGCGACGATGCGCGCCTCGCGCTCCGGCATCCCCGTCTCGTGGATGTGCTGGCAGGAGCGCGATCCGGAGACGCCGCGGGTAATCTTCCGCCACATCGGCGGCTTCACCCGAGGGATGGTTGCCGTCTGGACCTTCGACCAGCATCCGGACGGGAGCGTCACGGCACGCATCACGCATGAGTTCCGCAAGGGCTGGCCGGTCCAGGCGTTCGACCGGTTCGTGACCGAGACGATCGTCGGCGAGTTCTTCATCCACAACATCGCCGGCAAGACCCTCAGCATGGTCAAGCTGCTGGCCGAAGCGGATCGGCTGAGCCATCAGCTGTCAGCCGTCAGCCGTCAGGCTGATTCCGATATTTGACGTGTCGATCCTTCAGGACGATCCAGAAAGGCTGAAGGCTGATAGCTGACGGCTGATGGCTAGAGAGAGGACACCAGCATGCGGGGCGGACGGAGGGTCGTCGTGACCGGCATTGGCGCGGTCACGCCGATCGGGAGTGGCGCTGACGGGCTCTGGTGCGGTGTCCAGCGTGGCAGGAGCGCCGTCCAACGGGTGACGCGCTTCGACCCAGGCATGTTTCGCTCGCGTCTGGCGGCTGAGGTCATGGACTTTCAGCGGGAGGACTATCTCGAACCGCGCCGCGCCCGGCGGCTGGACCGCTTCTCGCAGTTGGCCGTCGCCGCCAGTCAGCAGGCGCTGGCCGACAGCGGCTTGAACCTGTCCGGCTGCCGCGAAGAGGTCGGAGTCTATGTCGGCTCGGCGCTGGGCGGTGTATCCTATGGCGAGGAGCAGCATCAGGCGTTCATCGAGCGCGGCGTCAAGGCCGTCAGCCCGATGACGGCGCTGGCGGTCTTCGGCGGCGCCGGCCCAAGCAACGTCGCGATGGAACTGGGGATGCACGGCCCGGCGCTTGGCAACGCGAACTCGTGCGCCTCCGGCGCGATCGCGATCGGCGAGGCGTTTCGGATGATGCGCGACGCACACGACGGGCCGCGCGTGATGCTGGCCGGCGGCGCCGAAGCGCCGCTCTCAACGCTGACCTTTGGCGCGTTCGCGATCATCAAGGCCATGTCAACCTCCAACGATGAGCCGGAGCGGGCCAGCCGGCCGTTCGACCGCGACCGCGACGGGTTCGTGATGGCCGAAGGGAGCGCGATGCTGGTGCTCGAAGACCGCGAGCGGGCGCGCGCGCGCGGGGCGCGTGTCTACGCCGAACTGCTCGGCTACGGCCACACCAACGACGCCTACCACATGACCGCGCCACGCCCCGACGGCTCGCAGGCGGCCCGCGCGATCGCGCTCGCGCTGGCTGACGCCTGCGTCGCGCCGGCGCATGTCGACTACGTCAACGCCCACGGCTCGTCGACTCCCTTGAACGACGCGACCGAGGTCCTGGCAATCCGCAAGGCGCTTGGCGCGCGAGCCGACGAGGCGCCGGTGACCGGCACTAAGGGATTGCACGGTCATGCGCTGGGCGCGAGCGCCGCGATCGAGATGGCCATCGCCTGCCTGGCCATTCAGCACGGCTTCATTCCCGGAACCGCTAACTTGCGCAACCCCGATCCCGAGTGCGACCTGCGCCACCTGCCGGATGGCGGCCAGGCGAGCGAGATCGGCATTGCGCTCTCCAACTCGTTCGGCTTTGGCGGAATCAATGCCTGTCTGGTCCTGGCGCATCCGGATTGGGCCAGCTGAACCAACCGCCACGCAGTCGGAGTTGCGCAAGTTCTCCCCACGAATGGTATCGTTGCGCCACCCGATTGAGTTGATACGCCGCAGATCCCAGTCGCGGCTCGGGCGATTGGTGACGCGACTACCGAGCTGACAATTCAGCAACCAATTGTGCAAGAGGTGGGATCTTGGCGCAGACAGCCGGTGACGGTTCGGATAGCGACAAGCGCGGCGTTGAGCCGGACGACGACGCGCTACTCGACCTCTCCAGCGAGTTGAGCCAGACCGCCTCTCCAAACGGCGTCATCCACTCCGTGAACCGAGCCTGGCGCGACACGCTCGGCTACAGCGATCAAGACCTGCAGCGGCTGCTGGTACTGGACATCGTCCACCCCGACCACCAGCAGGCGATGTCCGACCTCATCCGCGGAGTCACCCAGCAACCGGGTTCCAACGCGTTCGAGAGCGTGCTGGTCACGCGGACTGGAGCTTCGACACCTGTCTCCGGCCGGATGGACTGCCGCTTCGAGGCTGGGACTCCGACATTGCTGCGAGCGGTGATGCGCGACCTGCGCGCCGAGCGCGAAGCAGACGCGACCCTGCGCGACACCCACCAACTGTTCCGGAACGTGTTCGAGAGTCCCGCGATCGGCATGGCGATCCTCGGGCTGGACGGCCGCTGGCAGGATGTCAACGACACATTCTCCGAGATGCTGGGCTATTCACACGCCGAACTGCTGGGGAAGACCCTTCACGACATCACGCTCCCGGACGACCTCGAGCAGACTCTGGAGTCGTTGAACCACCTGCTGCGCGGCGAGGGACGGCGTCTTCAGATGGAGAAGCGCTACGTGCACCGTGACGGAAGTGTCGTCACCGTCCTGCTGACCGTTTCGGCTGTGACCGACCCGGCCGGAGCGCCGAACAGGTTCGTGTCGCAGATCCAGGACATCACGGCACGCAAGCAATTGGAGACGCGGCTCGTCCACCGGGCGTCCCACGATGTGCTGACCGGATTGCCGAATCGGGCGCTATTCATGGAGAGACTCGATCACGCCCTCGCGCGCGGGCAGCGGGACAACGAGCGGATCGTCGTCATGTTTCTCGATCTGGATGGGTTCAAGTCAGTCAACGATCGGTTTGGGCACGAGCACGGCGACCGGCTGCTGGTCGAGGTCGGCCGGCGGCTTCGCGCCTGCGCGCGGACCGGAGACACTGTCGCCCGTCACGGCGGCGACGAGTTCACGATTCTGCTGGAGCAGGTGCGCCATCAGTCGATCGCAACCGAGGTCGCTCAACGGGTCCTCGAGACGTTGCGCTACCCGGTCATGCTTGGTGAACACGTCACGACCATCACCCCCAGCATCGGCATCGCCGCCTCAATTGGCCCCGACGACCGCGCCGACGCGCTCCTGCACGCCGCCGACACCGCCATGTACGATGCCAAGCGCGCCGGCAAGGACCGCGCAGTCATCGCTCAGCGAGGCAATAGGCATCAGGAGTTTGGTCCATTCGGGCAAACTCCTGATGCCTATTGCCTATCACCTGTCGCCTCGTCGTAGTACCCTGCCCACGGCAAGATGAGTCCGTAATTGACGACCCGAATTCGGGTCGCGACGTGTCACAGGGGGCGGGCAATGGCGACGGAAGCAGAGGAACGAATCAGGCGCGAGGACCTGCAAGGGACCTACGCGATGGAGGTTGAGCGGACGCTGGAAGGCGCGGGCAACAAGGAGCGGCAGGAGATGCTGCTCGCCTACGGCCTGCCGGCGGCCGAGAGTATCCGAGACCGCAAGATCAGCCTCTTCACACGCGGGAGGTGGCGTTTCAACTCAGGCGCCTTTCTCAACACGGAGTTCCTGGAGGACATGCGCAGGCTCGACAGCCAGGATGTCGTCATCCTCGGCGCTCCCTACGACGGCGCGACCACCTACCGACCCGGCACACGCTTTGGCCCGCAGGCGATGCGCAGAATCTCGCCGCAGGCAAGTGGCTACAATCCAGGCATGGGCGTTGACCTGCACGAATCGCTGACGATCGTCGACGCCGGCGACATCACGATCATCCCATCCAACATCGAGAAGAGCTTCGACCAGATCGCGAAGGCTGTCTCCTACGTGGCCGAGCGCGAAGTCTTCCCGATCGTGCTCGGCGGCGACCACGCCATCGGCTATCCAGACGTGCGCGGCCTGGCGCCGTTCATCGACGGCAATATCGGCATCATCCACTTCGACCGCCACTCCGACCTGTCCGAGTACAGCCTCGACGAGCGCATGCACGGTTCGCCGTTCTTTCACGCCACTAACATCCCTAACGCTCCAGCAACCAACCTCGTTCAGATTGGCATCGGCGGCTGGCAAGGCTCCAAGGACGGCATCAGGATTGCCCGTGAGCGAAGCGCGACCGTCATGACGATGGACGACGTCGAACGCTACGGCGTCGCACGGATCGTCGAGTACGCGCTCGAGATTGCCTGGAAGAACGCAAAGGCCGTCTGGATCTCATTGGATGTCGACTCGCTTGATCCGGCCTACACACCCGGCACCGGGACACCGGTTCCCGGCGGGCTGACGCCGCGCGAGGCGCTGAAGATGATCCGCGACATCGCCGCCGAGGGGCTGGTCGGGATGGAGGTCGTCGAGGTCGCGCCGGCCTACGATGTCCACGACCACACCGCGTTGATCGGCGTCCACGCGATCCTCGAATGCCTCGGCTCGCTGGTCAAGAACAACAAGCTCGGGCGCATGCGTCTCGCGCCCGAGGAGCGCACCGACCAGGTGTCGCCGATGGACGCCCCTCCGAAGGGATAGGGCAGGATTCACGCAACACTCACGCAGTCACAATTAGTCGCCGGGGATCATCTGGTCCCCGGCGACTAATTGTGCGTGGCTACGGACCGGGAATTACACGCCAATCCGTCATCGCTGTTGCCAAATTGTCAACGGGGCGAACGCGATGTGTACGTACGATTGTCGAAGACTGCTCCATAAGTCACGTGGAATGGTTCGGATAGCGCTGACATGAGGTCAAAGTTGCCTGAATTGATTGTCCGTGATATTCTGCGCAGTACCGGGATGATCGCAGGAACTCTATGCTGCGGTGGGGCGCGCGTCGAGTTCAGCGCATGTTCGGAGTGACACGAAGGTGGGGATAATTGGCGAAGATGACCGCGGGACGACGCCGGTCCCAGCTACTCGCGACACTGCTGACGATTGTAAGCACACTGCTGTTGATTGCGCCGGTTGGCGCGCAGGGCACGCCATCTTCCGAGCAGGAAGCTCAGCCGATGGTTGACGAAACAGACCAGACACAGCATCTTGGCGGAGCGACCTATCGCATCTATGGCTACCAGGAGGGTCTGGTCGGCCATACGACCGCCAACGGTCATGTCATCCAGCCGGAAGACTTCTTCGTCGCGCTGCCGTGCTTCTGCGCGCTCTCCAGCAAGGGCGGCAACGAGTTCCAGGTGCGGCTGACATACAAGGACAAGTCCGTCACTGTCCCTGTCTGGGATGTCGGACCCTGGAACGTGAATGACAACTACTGGGACCCGCCCGAGGAGCGCGAGTGGAAGGGCCTCCCACAGGGCATGCCGATGGCGACGGCCGCCTACTACGACAATTACAACGGGGGGCTGGACGGCTGGGGGCGCGAGGTCGGGTCACCGGGCGGGATCGACATCGGCGATGGAGCGTTCCACGCGTTGGGCATGCCCGGCTCTGACTGGGTCGAAGTGACCTTCCTCTGGCTGGAGCCGCAACGCTGGGAACTGGCCGCGCCGCCGTTCCCGTATGAGAGCATCACGACCGTCTGGTGGAACGAGCGGCCACCGCTCGAAGCGGCTGCCGTCAATTACAGCGGCCACTTCGGCTACATCTGGGAGACGGGGCACAACGTCCCGATGCCGATGATCAACCACTACTGGGCGACAGGTGGCTGGCGCCGCTACGGCCTGCCGGTCAGCGAGTTCCACCGCGAGGTGTCCGCCGATGGCGTCGTGCGCTACGTCCAGTACTTCGAGCGGGCCGTCCTCACGCTCGATCTGAGCGACCCGGCCGCGCCGGTCGTCCGGCAGGACGACCTCGGTTACGAAACCTACATCGACGCCAACGCCGCCAGGCCGGTTGAGGTCTTCGTCCCGCACCCGAACGGGATCTTCTTCCCGGAAACCGGCCACACGATCCAGAACGGGTTCAAGGCGCACTGGCAACAGTATGGCGGCCTCGAAGTCTTCGGCAGGCCGCTCTCCGAAGAGTGGTCGGAAACAACCACCGACGGGCGCAAGGTCGTCAAGCAGGTCTTCGAGCGAGCGCGGTTCGAATGGTGGCCCGACCGGGTCGGAACCGACGAGGAGATCACACACGGCCTGCTCGGCATCGAGCTGCTCCAGCGGCGTGGACATCTGGATTGAGCGCCGCGTGGCACGACTGAGCAACGCGGGCGGTGGGTAACCATCGCCCGCGTTTTCACGTTGTGTTCATTGAGGATTGCCACGCTCGCCAATTGCGGTACGATCCGTGCAGAGAGACGGCGCCACGCGAGCGCCGGCGGAGCTCGCGTTGCCTGCATGCTAAGGAGACACTCTCCCGGTGCACTGGTTCCAGGGGCCGCAACATTGGCTCGACCATCACAAGCTGTCGCGCGACCGGCGTCATGAGCCATTCACGCCGGGTGTGCCGGAGTTCATCTTGTCACACCAGACGCTGTTCAGCGCCGTCATGGTCGTGGCCGGTATCCTCGGCAACTGGACCATTTCGAGCCGGATGGCCGACTGGCCGGCCTGGATGCTCTTCCCAAGCATGATCCTGGCGGTCTTGTCGCTGCTGGCGATGGTCGTCGGCCTCGGCATCCTGACGGTCCGACTGCTTGAGCCGGCGCTGGCGTTGATGGACCTGAACTGGGACGCCGAACCGCTGGCGCAACTGGGCATCCCGCTTCCACTCCAGCGCAAGTGCGAGGCGCTCGGATACTGGACCGCCGAGGAGCTGACGCGCGCGGTCGACAAAGGCAAGTTCCCCTGGACGACGCTCGAATATGACGAGCGAATGCAGATCCAGCGGGCGGCTGAACGCTGGAGCCGGGCCGTTGCCGCTGAAAAGCGTGAACAGCGCGGCCGAGGCCGGCTGTCGAAACGCCAGCGGCGCGAGCCGGCCGGCGGAAAGCCACCTGGAAACAGCCGTGGCTCATAACCTGCCATAATTATCGATGTGTCACACTGATGTCCGGGCGAGGCTGCGCAGCCGGTGCGTCTGCCGCTCCGGGCGGGCAAGAGGCCGAATCTAGGTGCGCCGAACGATCCTGATCCTCATCGCAACCGCGGTGCTTGCCGCCGCGATCTTCTACGTCGACTTCTCGACGCTGTGGTCCGCGCTTGCCGGTCTGACGACGACGACGATCATTCTTTTGGCCGTCCTGCTCTTCGGCAGCGCGCTGTTAAAGTCTGTCCGTTGGGCGTACTATCTCCGCGCCGCCAAGCTTGACATCTCCTGGCGCGACGGGATGACGACCTACTTGGCCGGGATGGCCGCCGGCGCGATCCCCGGCGGCTCCTGGCTGCCGGCCCGGCTGGCGCAGGAGCACGGAAACGTCCGCATGCGCCAGGCGGCCTCAGGCATCTTCGTCGGGTTCGTGGCTGATATGATCGCGCTGGCGGTCCTCGCCGCGACTACCATCTTCCTGATGCACGAGCCTCGCCCGCGCCTGCTGATCCCCGGCGCTGCCCTTGGCCTGGCGACGCTGCTGATCGCGATGGGACGCTCCGAACGGCTCTGGTACTTCATCGACCGCCTGCTGGCGCGCTCGCGCTTCACGCGCAGCCTGCTGCCAAAGGAAGCCGACATCCACGAAAAGGTGTCGGCCGTCATGCAGGCTCCGGTCATTGCCCGTGGCGTCGGCTTCAGCCTGGCGACGACAACGCTGGCGATCGCGATCCTCTACCTGTTGGTCAACGGATTGACGTTCACCGGCGTCACCGTCCTGCAGGCGTTTTACATCCACTCGTTCTCCGAGTCGGCGGCAACTGTCATCCCGTCGCCGGGAGGAATCGGTGTCATTGACTCATCGATGGCCGGACTGCTCAACTCGCTCTCGATCGGCTGGGTCCGGGCGACGTTCGTAGTCCTGACGATCCGCTCGATCGACCTGCTCTTCAAGACGGTCTTTGGCTCGCTGATGCTGCTTATCTTTTACCATCGCCTGCTACGCGAGGTGCTGCAGTTCCGGCGCCGGGCGCGAAGAGTTGGGCGCGGGGCCTGGCGCGCCTGGCGCTTCAGCTGGCGCTTCGCGACCCGCCGCAACGGCGCGCCACCTGACACCCTACCTCGGCCAGTTATCGGATCGTCGGAGCAATCGTCGCAGCAGCAGGCGTCCGCGACGAGCGATCCGGCCCTACCAACTCCAACACAGGCAGT
>JBBECJ010000026.1:0-1422 GCA_040881885.1 Thermomicrobiales bacterium
CCCAATGACGCGTCCTCCTTGCACGTTGGCGATCTGGATGGCTCCTCGACTAGCCTCGGCTCAAACTGGAACGCGACGGTGACGGCCCGGGTGCACGACTCGAACGAGGGTGCGGTGAGCAACGCGACGGTTACGGGCTCCTGGAGCACGGGGGGGTCGTCAGAATGCGTAACGAGCGGCGACGGAATCTGCAACGTGACGAGCCCGAACTTGCGCAAGCGCATCGGCTCGACCACGTTCACGGTGACGGACGTGACTCACGCGACGCTCACCTACAGCCCGTCAGCCAACCACGACCCGGACGGCGATAGCGACGGGACGAGCATCACCGTTTCGAAGCCGTAAGGGGCAACGCGGCGGTGCCGCTGCCTGGTCTATCGCGGATGGGGTTTTGCCGGCGCGGGCTGTTGTCGGCTCTAGTCGCTGTGCATCTCCCGGGACGGGCGCGCGTACCTGGCGAAGATCGCCAGGTTGTTAGTGGCATCTCCTCCACCGGCTTCAGTCTTGACCCGGCACACCGCATTGACCCTGCGCTCGCCGCAGTGTACGGTTCGTCTGAGCCCTTAATTAAGCAAGCGATAGCCATTGGTCACCAAGCGCCAGCCGACTCCCAGACCCATCGCCAAGCGTACCCGCCGCGGCCCGTACACCAGGCAGCAGATACTCGATGCCTCGCTGCGACTGTTCTCGGAGCGCGGGTTCGCCCGGACGACCGTGCGCGACATCGCCCGCCAGGCCGGGATCACGGACGCCGCGATCTACTACCACTTCCAGTCGAAGCGGGAGCTGCTGGAGGCGCTGGTGGAGGAGCGCGGGTTCCTGACCAGCCTCCAGAACCTGGAGCGCGTGGAGGCGGCGATGCCCCTGCACGAGATGATCCTCTGGATGACGGCCGGCGCGGTAAACATCATGGACGCGAACCGAGACTTCCTGCGCCTCGTGATCATGGAGGGGCTGGGCGGCGACGAGGCGGCCCTGGAGCAGTACAGCCGCCTGCTGGACCTCTGGGAGAACGCTCTCACCACAGTCCTCCGCCGGTACGAGGTGAAGGGTGAGCTTCGCGACGGGCCGCCGGAAGACCTCGCGCGGCACGTGATCTACACGATCTTGATGGCGTTCCAGGACAGCCTGCTCGGCCGCCACGGCCTGACTTCCCCGACCGCGGAGGAACGCCAGACGGCGCTGCGCAACTTCCTCAGCCCGAGCCTCCAGCGCCTGCTGGCCGTCGCCGCCGCGCGCGCCTGACCGCAGCCGATGGCGCTCAACGTCGCCCTCATCGGCTGCGGCTTGAACGGGCGCTTTCACTCCACCGCAATCCGCGCGATCGCCCGGCGCGGGCTGCTCGACATCAACTACGCCGCCGTCTGCGACACCGACCCCCGGCGCGCCGAGTCCTTCGCCGAGGCGACCGGCGCGACGGCG
>JBBECJ010000027.1:0-1417 GCA_040881885.1 Thermomicrobiales bacterium
AGCAGGGGCGGCATAGCGCAGCGCTTGACGCGCTGGCGTAGGCCGTTCGGCTGGCCGAGCCACCCGGCCACATCCGCACATTTGCCGACAAAGGGCCAACGCTGGAGACGTTGCTGTCACAGCTTCCGGCGTCGAATGGAACGTCGCGTGACTACATCGCGCGGCTGCGCGCCGCCTGTGTCGACGCTCAGCCAAGCGACAGCGCACGCCGCTCGACCAACCAGTCCGCCACACCGCTGTCACAACGCGAGCTGGAAGTGTTGCGCCACATACACGCCGGCCTCTCCAACCGCGAAATCGCGGAGTCGCTGTTCGTGACGGTCGGCACCGTCAAGCGTCACACCAACAGCATTTATTCGAAGCTGGCGGTCGGCAGCCGAACCCAGGCGCTGGCCAGGGCGCGAACGCTCGATCTGCTGGGCGCGTAGTCGCAGAATCCCCACGCATTTCCCGCGTTGGGATCGGTCTTGTGCGGCGCCGCCAATTCGGTTGTGCGCCAGCGATGATGCCGCGCCGGAAGACGACGGTTACAATCGCGTCCGAGGGGGTGGACGCGTGACGACGACCGCGATCCCGAGGCTGCGCGGGGTGTATTACGGCTGGGTCATGCTGTTGACTCTGTCGTTCACTGAAGTGACCTCATGGGGCATCCTCTACTACTCCTTCTCCGTCTTCCTGACACCGATGCAGGCCGAGATGGACTGGTCAATCGCGCAGATGACCGGCGCGTATTCGGCGGCGATCCTCATCTCGGGGTTGGCGGCGATCCCGGTTGGCCGCTGGCTGGACCGACATGGGCCGCGCTGGCTGATGACGGCCGGCTCGATCGCGGCGACCGTGCTGGTGATCGCCTGGTCGCGGGCCGAGTCGCTGGTTTTCCTGTACGTCGTCTGGGGGTTGATCGGCGTCACGCTGGCGGCGGTCCTGTATGAACCAGCATTGCAGGCGGTGGCGGTCTGGTTCCGGCGCAAGCGCAGCCGGGCGCTGACGATCCTCACCTTCGTCGGCGGCTTCGCAAGCGTGATCTACATCCCGCTGGCGGCCTGGCTGGTCGATAGCTACGGCTGGCGCGACGCGCTCCTTGTCCTGGCGGCGATCCTCGGCGTCACGACGATCCCGCTGCACGCGTTCGTGCTGCGCCGCAGGCCGGCGGATGTCGGGCAGGAAGTTGACGGCGATCCGGTTGCGCTGGTTGAGGCCAGCTCTCGACGGGCAGCCGAGCCGGGAATCACAACGCGTGAGGCGATGCGGACCGGCGTCTTCTGGTGGTTGACCGGCGCGTTCGTGCTGACCTACTTCGGCAACGTCGCGATCACCGTCCACCTGATCCCTTACCTCATCCGCGAGGGATACGGCGCCGGCTTCGCGGCGGCGGCGGCCGGTCTGATCGGGCTGCTCGCGCTGCCGGGGAGGCTCG
>JBBECJ010000028.1:0-1399 GCA_040881885.1 Thermomicrobiales bacterium
CTTCGTGGTGTCAAGCACCTGACCGATCCTGGAAACGTCTGTGTCGCAAAAACGACCCTGCGTGTTGAAAAACGCCGAGCGTGTCGGAGAGTCAAGGGATAGACTTCCCAGGTGGTTCTTTCCGTCCCTGACTCGGAGCCGACTATGCTTGGAGAACCGAAATCCCGCCAGCTCGACGAACCGATTCTTGTCTCGTTGGACGACCTCGTGCCGAGCAGTCACTTCTATCGTCATCTGGAGCACGAACTCGACCTCGCCTTCGTCCGCGAGTTGGTGCGCGACACCTATGCCGAGAGCGGCCGTCCATCCATCGACCCGGTCGTCTTCTTCAAGCTCCAGCTCATCCTCTTCTTTGAGGGACTGCGCTCGGAGCGCCAGCTCATGCGGGTGGTGGCGGACCGGCTCAGCCTGCGCTGGTACCTCGGCTATGACCTGACCGAGTCTTTGCCCGATCACTCCAGCCTGACGCGCATCCGTGAACGGTACGGCGTGGCAGTCTTCCGACGCTTCTTCGAGGCGATCGTCGAACAGTGTATTGCGGCGGGACTGGTGTGGGGCAAGGAGTTGTACATCGACTCGACCGATGTCGCGGCCAATGCGTCGATCGACTCGCTGCAACCACGATTTGCCGTTGAGGCGCACCTCACCCGGCTCTTCGTCGAGGAACGCGCTGGCGAGGACGACAGTGACGATGACCGAGGAGACCATCGTGATCAGCACGGTGGAGAGGACGAGCCGATCCCCCTGCCGGTCATGCTGACGGACGAGGCACGAACTGAGCTGGCCGAGCGCGCCGCCAACCGACATGACTGGATCGCTGAGATGGGACGTCCCGATCGCACGAGGACGAGCGGCTCCTATCGACGGACCGCCGACTATCGGGCGAGCGCCACCGACCCTGACGCCTCCCCGCTGCGACCCAGCGGCAGTGGCGTCCGTCTTGGCTACCACGACCACTATGTCGTCGATGGCGGGAAGGCCCGAATCATCTTGACCGCGTTGGTGACTCCGGCCGAGGTGCAGGACAACCAGCCGGCCGTCGATCTCCTGTGGCGGACACGCTTCCGCTGGAAACTCCATCCCCGGCTGGTGACCGGCGACTCAAAATACGGCACCGTCGAGAACATCGTCGCCATCGAGGATCAGCGCATGCGTGCCTATCTGCCATTATCGGCGGCGGGCCAGCGCGCAGATGTGTTCGGCGAGCAGGATTTCCGCTATGACGCGGCGGCGGATGCGTATCGCTGTCCCGGTGACAAGGTGTTGCGGTTCCTCTCGCAGAGCGATGCAACCCACCGACGGATCTACCAAGCGACGGCGACCGACTGCACGGCGTGTGCGCTCCGTGCTCGGTGCACGACCTCACCGCGCGGTCGGCGCATCAGCCGCGACCTCGACG
>JBBECJ010000029.1:0-1394 GCA_040881885.1 Thermomicrobiales bacterium
GCCAGCCCTTCGGACACGATCGTGGGCATGTATTGAAGGGTTGGCTGCGTGGATCAAGACGACGTTCCGCCTGTCACGGAAGATGAGAGCGAATCACCGACTCAAACCAGCGTTTTCCTCGATGACACTGGAATCTCCTGGCGCGAAGTCGTCCAGGGATCGCGACCAGGCAACCAGTTTGTTCGCATTAGCCATCACGAAGACTTCAAGCGCGTCGGCCCTGGCCGGATTACGCCAGACGCAAGTGTGACGGCGCCACATACTCCAGCCCAGCATCTGCGCCGGCTTTTGCTCGGGAAACCGCTCGCCAGCGCCGCTGATCTCCTGGAACGCGTGAGCGTTCCAAGAGGACTCGCCATCTTCGCGTCAGACAACATTTCCTCGTCAGCGTATGCGACAGAGGAGATCATGCGCGTCCTCGTCCTGGCGAGCGTCACCGCGCTTACGCTCACAATGCCGATCACGCTGGCGATTATTGTCATCCTTGCGATCGTCATCGTGAGCTATCGTCAGGTGATCCAGGCGTACCCAAATGGCGGTGGCAGCTACGTCGTTGCCAGGGAGAATCTCGGGCCATGGGCTGGCATGACAGCCGGCGCGGCGCTCCTGACCGATTACATCCTCACCGTCGCCGTCTCCGTGTCAGCTGGCGTGACGGCACTTACCTCCGCCTTCCCTGCCCTGCATACCCATCGCGTCGGACTGGCGATCGCTGTCGTCGCGATCATGACGATCATTAATCTCCGAGGAATCACCGAGTCTGGCCGCGTCTTCACGATCCCGACCTACGTCTATGTCGTCGCGATTCTCGGGTTGATCGGTTACGGACTCTTCCGCTGGGCGACCAGCAACCTACCGGCCTACACGCCACCGCCTGAATGGATCGAAGGTCACGGCGCGGAATCGCTGACGATCTTGCTGGTGCTGCGCGCTTTTGCATCCGGATCGGTCGCGCTGACGGGGACCGAAGCGGTCTCGAATGGTGTGCCTGCGTTCCAGCCGCCGGAAGTGAGGAATGCGAAGATCACGCTCGTAGCAATGGGAACACTGTTCGCGACGATCTTCGTCGGCATCAGTTTCCTGGCCAGTCAGATTGATATCGTGCCCGATCCCGATGAAGTCGAGAGTGTCAACAGCATATTGACACGCGCGCTCGTTGGAGAAGGCTGGTACTTCTACCTCATCCAGTTCTCGACTGCGCTGCTGCTCGTTCTCGCGGCCAACACGGCCTTCAACGGCTTCCCTCGCCTGGCCTCGATATTGGCCCAGGATCGCTATATCCCGCGCCAGTTCTCCTATCGCGGGGACCGGCTCGCCTTCACCGGCGGCATCATCCTGCTCTCGGTTGTCGCCGGGATCCTGATCTGGGTGTACCAGGCGAGCGTGACCGGATT
>JBBECJ010000030.1:0-1387 GCA_040881885.1 Thermomicrobiales bacterium
ATCACGATCACTTTTGTCGACTCGGCATTCTCGGTTACGACGCGCTCTTGTCTCGCACGTGCCCGTCCTTGCTGCTGTACGACAGCCGCAGCGACGCGCCGTCTGCGTCGGTCGTTTCGAGCCAGACCTTGCGGCCCCAGAGACGTTCGACGCCTTCGATCGTCTTCTCGGCGTAGGTCAGGTCGAGTGGCCGGCCATTGAAGTCGTGCCGCAGGTAGAGTTCACGGTTGCCGTTGTAGTCGGCGTCCTCGGCGCGGATGACCGGGATGCCGTAGTCCGAGAGCTGGTCCACCAGCTTGTCGCGGACCGCTTCCCAGTCCTTCTCGGTGATGACCAGCTCGTCGTCGTTGCGCTCGGCGTAGAACAGGTCCAGCTCCTCGCAGAGCTCCTCGGTCATGTAGTTGCGGATCAGCGAGACATCGCACTCCGTCTCGCGCACCATGAACAGCCGCTCACGCCCGCTGCCGTCCAGCTCGTTCCAGCGCCGCTCGATGTCGTTCAAGAGCGTGAAGCCCAGGTAGTATGGGTTCAGCCGGCCAGGAGTCGGCTGGAGGACGCTCGAATGCAGCGTCGCGAACTCGACATGGTCGTCGGTGTTCAGATTGAGCTCGCGCATGATCTGGACGTGCCAGTAGCTGGCCCAGCCTTCGTTGATGATCTTCGTCTGCATCTGCGGGAAGAAGTAGAGCATCTCGCCCCGCACGATCCCGAGCACGTCGCGCTCCCAGTCCTCGAGCGTCGGCGACTCCGCCGCCAGGAACAGCAGCAGGTCGCGGCACGGCGTCGGGCAGGTGGCGCCACGAATAGACGGCACGGCGACAACCGGCGCGTCCGCTTCGAGGCTGACATCGCCGATCCAGAGGTCGTCGTATGGACCGACGCGTGGCTGCGACATCTTCTCTGTCGGCATCTCGACAATCGCGGCTGGATCGACATGCTCTTCGATCGAGATGGCGGCGTCGAGAATGTCCTCAACGCGCTGCATCCCGTGCTCGTACTCGTAGCGCTTCAGCCGCTCCGCGTTGAGATGCATCGTCTCGATCATCTTGCGGCTCGTCTGCGCGTAGTAGGCGTTGTTGGCGAAGAAATCCGAGTGGCCGAGGACGTGCGCGACAACGAACTTGTTATGCAGCAGCGTGTTGTTTTCCAGCAGGAACGCCCAGCAGGGATCGGTGTTGATGACCAGCTCATAGATCTTCGAGAGGCCGTAGTCATACATCGTCTTCTGCATCTGGTAGATCTTGCCATGCGTCCAGTGCGAGAAACGGCCCGGCATCCCGTAGGCGCCGAACTCGTACATGATCTGGGGCGGGACGACCTCGAAGTGGGTCGCGAACGGACGCAATCCGAAGTTCTGAGCAACGTCCCAGATCTCCTCGATCGAGTC
>JBBECJ010000031.1:0-8058 GCA_040881885.1 Thermomicrobiales bacterium
CCTTCGCTGCGGCTCAGGATGACAGGGGAAACGGTCATGTCCTCGCCGACGGATACCGCGGTGGGTTGTTCCCACCCTGCATCCCTCTCGCCCGACGACATCCTCGCCCGCGACTGCTACACACTCCTCCAGGAACGCTATGGCGACAACGCCGAGGCGCGTGAACGGTTGTCGTTGGAGCTGGGGCTGGTCAAGCGGCATGGACTGGCCGGATTCTTCCTTGTCTACCGCGACATCATGCTCCTGGCTCGCCAGGTGGCCGACGAGGTGCGCGGGACCGGGGCGCGCGGGGCGTATGTGCTGCCGCCGGGGCGCGGGCGCGGCTCGTCCGTCTCGTCGATCATCTGCTACCTGATCGGGCTGTCGCACATCGACCCGCTGCGCCACAATCTGTACATCGGGCGCTTTCTGAACGAGGAGCTGGCCTCCGTCCCGGATATCGACATCGACTTCCCGCGCGATATCCGCGAGAAGCTGATCGCGAAGATCTACGAGGTCTACGGCAACGATCACGCCGCGCTGGTTTGCGCCTTCCCGACCTACCACGTCCGCAGCGCGATCCGCGACATCGGCAAGGCGCTCGGTCTGCCGGCGCCCGATCTCGACCGGCTGGCCAAGCTGAGCGAGCGTACATCAGCTGACCGGCTTGAACAGGAGATGGAGCGGCTGCCGGAGTTCCGCGACCGGCTCGACGCGCCGCTCTGGCGCGAGTTGATCGGGCTGGCGCGCGAGATCGCCGGCTTCCCGCGCCACGTCACCCAGCACTCGGGTGGGATGGTCATCTCCTCGCAGCCGCTGGTCGATCTCGTGCCGGTCCAGCCGGCCGCGATGGAGGGGCGCTACATCTGCCAGTGGGACAAGGACTCCTGCGACGACGCTCGCTTCATCAAGATCGACTTCCTGGCGCTCGGGATGCTCTCGCTGGTCGAGGAGTGCCTGGAGCTGATCGTCCGCGAAGGCAAGCCGCCGCTCGACCTGTCGCGGATCGACTTCGAGGATCCGCCCGTCTACGAGATGATCGGCAAGGGTGACACGATCGGCGTCTTCCAGATCGAGAGCCGGGCGCAGATCCAGACCCTGCTACGGACCAAGCCGGACAAGCTCGAGGACCTGATCGTCCAGGTCGCGATCGTCCGGCCGGGGCCGATCATCGGCGGCGCCGTCAGCCCGTTCATCGAGGCGCGGCGCGAGCTGCGGCTGACCGGCTCCGCCAACCCGCGCTACGACCATCCGCTGCTGGAGCCGGTCCTGCGCGAGACGTATGGCGTCATCCTGTATCAGGAACAGGTGATCGAGGTGGCGGTCCGACTGGCGGGCTTCACGGCCGGTCAGGCCGATTCCCTGCGGCGCTCGATGAGCCGCAAGCGCTCGCTGGCGGCAATGGACCGCCACTGGGAGCTGTTCCGCGACGGCGCGGCGGCCAATGGCGTCGATGAGGAGACGGCCCGGCTGGTCTTCGACAAGTTGCTTGGCTTCGCCGCCTACGGCTTCCCGAAGTCGCACGCGGCGGCGTTTGCCGTTCTGGCCTACCAGTCGTGCTGGCTGAAGTACTACTACCCGGCTGAGTTCTACTGCGCGCTGTTCAACAACCAGCCGATGGGCTTCTACCCGCCGCACGCCTTCGCCAACGACGCCCAGCGGCACGGCACGCCGGTTTATCCGCCGGATGTCAACCTGAGCGGCGCGAAGTGCGCCGTCGAGGGCAACGGCGTCCGGATCGGCTTCAACTACGTCGATGGCGTTGGCGAGGATGTCGCCCAGGCGGTTGTCACCGAACGCGAACGCGGCGGCTCATACCGCTCGCTGATCGACCTGGCGCGACGGACACGGCTGCGGCGCGAGGTCGTTGAGCACCTGATCGTCGTCGGCTCCTGCGACGGGTTCGGCCTGCGCCGCCGCGAGTTGCTCTGGCAGCTTGGCCTGTTCATGCCGGACAAACGGTTCGGCGGCCGGACCCGGCCAACCGCCTGGCAGCTCGCGCTCGACCTGCCGACCGAGCAGGACATGACGCCGCTGCGCGAGATGACCGACTGGGAGCGGATGATCGCCGACTATGATGTTCTCGGCCTCTCGTCGCGCTACCACCCGCTGGCGCTGCTGCGGCCGATCCTGCCGTCGGGGCTGTCGCGCGCCGCCGGCCTGGAAGGGTTGCGCGATCGCAGCTTCGTCCGGATCGGCGGGCTGGTCGTCTGCCGCCAGCGGCCGGGAACGGCCAAGGGCATGCTCTTCATGCTGCTCGAGGACGAGACCGGGCTGGTGAACGTCATCGTCCACCCGCCGCTCTACGAGAAGCGCCGGGCCGTCATCCGCGGCAACCCGTTCCTGCTGATCGCCGGCCGCCTCCAACTGCGCGAAGACACCGTCAACATCATCGCCTCCGACATTCGCGCCATCGAGCGCCCGAGCGCGTCCGGCCCCCAGCCAACCCAGCCGATCTCCGAGCTGCTGGCACAGGCCGAACGCCTGCAAACCCTGCCCGACGAAATCAGCGAAGAACAACTCACCAGCCTGCGCCTCGTTGCCCCGGCCGGCCACGATTTCCGATGACAACGCAGTAAACGCGAAACAACCCGGATGTTTGATGAGCCCGTATCATTCCGACACGAACGTGAATCAAGTCAGGAGTTTAGGAGAGACGCCTGTCCTTCCTGCGGAGATCAAACGAACATTCCATCTGAATGAGCAGCATCTGAACCCATGCGAAACCATGACTGGAGCCATCGATGCCACATATTCGAGGAATCGCCGAGATCGTGCTGAACGTCCACGACACCGGACAGGCACTCGTGTTTTACCGAGACCTGCTGGGGCTGGAGGTCGTCTCGCCGCCGGAGTTGCCGAACGTGTTCCTGAAAGCAGGCCCAGGGCAGGCGGGCATTCCGCAGATGATCGTGCTGGTTCCGCTGCCGGTCGGCGCGGACGCGTTCACGCAGCCACGGACGCTGCACCATCTGGCGCTGGAGGTCACGCCCGAGGATTTCGACGCGCTGGCGGAGCATCTCAGAGCGAACGGGCACGCGCCGCGTAATGGCCGCCACCCGGTCGTGCCGTCCCGCACGCTGTACATCGACGATCCGGACGGCAACGAAGTCGAGATCATCTGTCGCGTCGAATGAGACGGCCTGCGCGTCTTGCGAAGCGAGCGGTTATACTTCCCGCACGCTGACGCAGGAGAGGAAGACGGATGCCACGAGAACCGGTCCGCCAGTTCCGTGGGCTGCGCCTCCGCTACTTCCACACTATCTTCCGCGTCGAGTTATCTTGGGGGTGTCATGCTCTGGCCGATGACGGCTGAACGCGCCGCCGATGGCGCGCTCTCGGTTGGCGGGGTCCCGCTCGCCGATCTTGCCCACGAATTCGGGACGCCGCTCTACGTCTACGATGTCGCGACGATTCGCGCCCAATGCCGGCGCTACACGAGCGCGTTCAAGGACGCCTACCCTCAGGCGCGGGTCGTCTACGCCGGCAAGGCGTGGTTGTCGCGCGCTCTGCTGGAGATCATCGCCGCCGAGGGGCTGTCGCTGGATGTCGTCTCGGCCGGCGAGCTGGCGCTGGCGCTCGCCTGTGGCTTTCCTTCCGAACGAATCAACTTCCACGGCAACAACAAGACGCCGGACGAGCTACGGATGGCGCTTGAAGCTGGGATCGCCTGCGTCGTCATCGACAACTTCGACGAAATCGAGCTGCTGGCGTCGTTGACCGAAGGACGCGGCGAGCCACAGGATGTGCTGCTGCGCCTGAACCCCGGCATCGACGTTCACACCCACGACTACCGCAAGACAGGCATTCCGGACTCCAAGTTCGGCCTCGGCTTCGCCACAGGCGACGCCGAACGGGCTGTTGAGCGCATTATCGCGATCGCTGGGTTGCGCCTGCGCGGCTATCACGCGCACGTCGGCTCGCAGATCTTCGAGATCGAGCCGTTCGTTGACACGGTCGACGCGATCTTTGGCTTCGCCGCCGCAATGCGTGACCGCTTCGGGATCGTGCCGGACGAGATGAGTCCCGGCGGCGGCTACGGCATCGTCTACGAACCGGGCGACCCCGAGCCGCGGATCGAGGCATATGCCGGCGCTGTCGCCCGCGCGGCCATCGCGGCGGCTGAGCGCCACGACCTGCCCGAACCGGTCCTGACGATCGAGCCGGGCCGGTCGATCGTCGGAATGGCCGGCGTTGCCGTCTACACGCTGGGCGCGCGCAAGGTCATCCCAGGCGTCCGAACCTACGTGTCGGTCGACGGTGGGATGGCCGACAATATCCGTCCGGCCCTGTACGGCGCCGGCTACACGGCCGAACTGGTCGCGCGGCCAACCGTCGGGAACCTGCAGTCGGTCACGATCGCCGGGAAGTACTGCGAGTCAGGCGACGTTCTGATAGAGCGGGTGGATCTGCCGGCGTTCGATCCAGGTGAGCTGCTCGCTGTTCCGGCGGCCGGCGCCTATTGCCTTGCGATGGCGAGCAATTACAATCTCGCTCTCCGGCCGGCAGTCGTTTTCGTCGAGGATGGCCGGGGCTGGGCCGTCCAGCGTCGCGAGACGTACAATGACCTCCTGCTGCGCGAAGTCGTCGAACCAGTACCGATATCGTTTGCGTCAAGCAAGGCAACGTAGTATCACTTCCACTGTACGAACAGCTTTCATACCGGTGAGATCCAGGCTCAGGGAGAACTGACCCGTGTCCGACCACTCCGACGACCAATTCCTCCACGGTAGCAATGGTTTCGTCTCGCCGGACGGCGTCCTGCCAGACGAGGCTGAGGCTGAGCCGAACGTCATCCTGGTCGCAGAGGTGATCGCGCGCGCCGAGCAACAGGGGTTCATCGCCTGGGATGAGCTGCGCCGGATGGTCAACCCCGAGACGGACCTCATCACGCTCGAGACGATCGAGGCGCAACTGACCCTGCTTGAGATCCCGGTCACCCGCGAGAGTCAGGTGTCGAGCCTGGTCGAGGCCGAAGACGACGCCGTCGAGATCGAGAGCGACGTCTTCGAGAGCCGCTTGAGCGATGTCGATCTCACCGGCGTCAGCCTCGATGACCCGGTCCGCATGTACCTGCGTGAAATCGGGCGCGTGCCGCTGTTGACCGCCGAGCAGGAAGTCGAGCTGGCTCAGGCGATGGAGCGGCGCGACTACCTCGCGCGAATTGCCCTCCAACTCAATGAGGATGGACCCGCTGAAGAGCCGGCGTTAGGGATGTCCGGTCGATTGTCAGCAGTCGCCGATCGACGCATTCGGCACGCGGTTCAAGGCAGCGCCAATCAGATCGGCCGGACCGGCTTCCTAACGTTCAGCGAGGGCTGGCGATTCGTCGACACGCTGTATCACGAAGCGTATCCCGACATCGTCGCCGACACGAAGCTACGGATGATGGCAGCCGTCCTGCCATCGACGCAGATTCCAGAAGAGCTATTCAGGTCGGTCGCTGAGAAGCTTGGCGTGACCCCCGAAGCGTACGAGGAGGAACTGCGCCGCCGCCGGGTCGAGTGGGATCTGCTGCCTCGTGAAATCCAGAAGCAGATCGAGGCGCCCGAAGCCATGATCGACCAGGACGAGGCCGGTCAGATCTTCGATGAGGTCGAGGCGCAGCTCAGTCGCAACTACCTGCGCATGATCGAACGTGGCGACCTGGCGCGCGAGAAGCTCACCAACGCGAACCTGCGCCTCGTCGTCAGCGTCGCCAAGAAGTACGTAGGCCGTGGGATGTCGATGCTCGACCTCGTCCAGGAGGGCAATCTCGGCCTGATCCGCGCCGTCGAGAAGTTCCAGCACCACAAGGGGTTCAAGTTCTCGACCTACGCGACCTGGTGGATTCGCCAGGCGATCACCCGCGCGATCGCCGACCAGGCGCGGACGATCCGCATCCCGGTCCACATGGTCGAGACGATTAACCGGCTGATCCGCACCTCGCGGCGGTTGCAGCAGGAGCTGGGGCGCGAGCCGACCAGCGAAGAGATCGCGGTTGTCATGGACCCGCCGATGACGGCCGAGAAGGTGCGCGAGATTCAGAAGCTCTCCCAGGAGCCAGTCTCGATTGATATGCCGATCGGCGAGGAGGAGGACTCCAACCTCGGCGACTTCATTGAGGACCACAAGGCATTGGCACCGGCCGACGCCGCATCGCAGCAGATGCTCAAGGAGCAGATGGAACGCGTCCTCGGCCAACTCTCGGAGCGCGAGCGAAACGTCCTCGAGCTGCGCTTCGGCCTCGAAGATGGCCGCGCCCGCACCCTCGAAGAGGTTGGCAAAGCCTTCGGCGTCACCCGCGAGCGCATCCGCCAGATCGAGGCCAAAGCCCTGCGCAAGCTGCGCCACCCGACCAAGTCACGCCAGTTGCGCGACTACCTGGAATAGGTGACAGGGAACAGGAGTTGGCCCACTGCCGTCTAGCTCCTGTCACCTGTCACCTCGCACATGGCATGCTTCCCGTCGAGGCAGGCGCAACGATGCTCCGCCGGGAGGGTAAGTCCAGATGTTGGTAGACCGCGCAAGAATTCAAGTAACAGCCGGCAATGGCGGGCGAGGGGTCGCGTCTTTCCGGCGTGAAAAGTACGTGCCGATGGGCGGGCCGGACGGCGGCGACGGCGGGCGCGGCGGCAATGTGGTGTTGAAGGTCGTCAATGATCCGAACACACTGCTGCCGTTCAAATACCGTTCGCACTTCCGCGCCGAACATGGTCAGCCGGGCAAGAGCCGCAACCAGCACGGCAAGAATGGCGAGCACCTCTACGTGGAGGTACCACCCGGAACGGTCGTGTTGGATGACGAAACAGGCGAGCCGATTACGGATCTCGTCGAGCCGGGTCAGGAGGTTGTTGTCGCGCGCGGCGGCAAGGGTGGTCTGGGGAATACCCACTTTGTCAATTCCGTCCGCCAGGCACCGCGCATCGCCGAGCTTGGCGAGCCAGGCGACGAGCTCTGGATTCGCCTCGAGTTGAAGCTGATCGCGGATGTCGGGCTGGTTGGCTTCCCGAACGCAGGCAAGTCGACACTGCTTGCGGCCGCGAGCGCCGCCCGGCCCAAGATCGCCGACTATCCATTTACAACGCTCGAACCGAACCTGGGTGTCGTCGAAGCTGGAGGCATCCGCGGCGAAACGTTCGTTATGGCTGACATTCCAGGCCTGATCGAAGGCGCGGCTGAGGGCGTGGGTCTCGGCCACGAGTTTCTGCGTCATGTCGAGCGGACCCGGCTGCTGATTCACGTCATCGATGGATCTGGCGGGCTGGAAGAACGCGATCCGCTGGAAGACTTCCTGCTGGTTGACGCGGAGTTGCGAGCGTACTCGGATAACTTGATCGACAAGGCTCGCTTCGTCGCCATCAACAAGATCGATCTTCCTGAGACGCGTGACAACCTGCCGCGCCTGCGCGCCGAACTCGAAGGTCGCGTCGAGCGCGTGTTCGAGATATCCGGCGTCACCGGCGAGGGTGTCCCGGACCTGATGATGGCCGTCTCCCAGCGGCTGCGCGACATTCCGCGCGTTGTCGAGCTGGTTCCTGAGTCCGAGCACCGCACCTTCACGCTCGACGCGGTTGACGAGACTTATTGGGAAGCAGAACAGTTATCGCCGCATCACTTCCAGGTGCGTGGCGTCAAGCTCGAACGCACGATGAAGATGACCGACTTCGCTAACGAGGAGGCCACTGACCGCTTCCAGCGCGTCCTCGAAGCGTCCGGAGTCTCGAAGCAGCTTGGGCAATTGGGCATCAAGCCAGGCGATTTTGTCCACATCGCTGACGCGGAAATGATCTGGGACGAAGGCGCGCTCGAGGCCGAACGACAGGTCGAGGCACGCCGGCAGCGGCGGACACGCCGCGAACGAATCGAGCACTCGTACGGCGCGGGCACGGATAAGTCAGCCACAGCCAAGCGGCGCGAACGCCGCAAGCGTCCGGCAAGCAAGCCGCAAGGCTGAACCATCACACCCACCGTTACACACTTCGCGGCGCGGTCCTCATGTCGTGTCTGCCATTGGTGAGTGGATTAGAGCGGTGTGCAATGACATTGCCTCAACGATGTTCGGGAACCGTCCGGCGTCACTCATCGGACCGAACGCCG
>JBBECJ010000032.1:0-1385 GCA_040881885.1 Thermomicrobiales bacterium
GGTGTCCGATGTCTCGGTCCAGCCACGGGTGGCGACCAGGCCGGCGCGGGCATCGACGCCCACGACGACCCGTTGCGGCCCGTAGCTCGCCAGAAGGCAGTCCACCAACTCCGGCTGCTCGATCGCGGCTGTCCCGATGACGACCCGCGCGACACCGGCGTCGTAGAGGGCCGCGCCGTGCTCGAACGAGCGGACGCCGCCGCCGACCTGGACCGGGATCGTGAGGGCCGCGACAATCGCGCCGATCACGTCACGCTGGGCCGGGACGCCGTCGCGCGCGCCGTCGAGATCGACGACGTGCAGCATCCGCGCGCCGGCCGTCTGCCAGCCGAGGGCGACCTTGACCGGGTCGTCGGAGAAGACCGTCTCGCGCGCGTAGTCGCCCTGGACGAGACGGACACAGCGCCCGCCGCGCAGATCGATGGCGGGGACGATCAGTAAACCCCTCCCCAACCGCCACCCAGAGGGTACCCGGCCTACAAAGGGAGGGGCTTTTTGCCTCTTTGGATCTGAAAGCCCCTCTCTTTTCAGGGGAGAGGTTGGGGAGGGGTTTCTAGACACGGCCTAGACCGCCGCCCGCGCCAGGCTGGTTGGCGCGACACCGCCGGCCGCGACGATGCGCGCGAAGTTGGCCAGCAGCCGCAGCCCGAAGGCGCCGCTCTTCTCGGGGTGGAACTGGGTGGCGATCAGGTTGCCGCGCCCCAGCACGCAGGCGAAGCGCCCGTCGTAGTTGGTCTCGGCCAGCACCCAGTTCGGGTCGGCCGGCGCGCAGTAGTAGGAGTGGACGAAGTAGAAGTCGGCGCCGTCGGGGATGTCGTCGAAGATCGGGTGTTCGGCGCCGGCGCGGGTCCGCGTGACCTGGTTCCAGCCCATGTGCGGGACCGGCAGCGTCGTCTCGAAGCGGCGGCCCACGCCGGGGACGACATCGAGGCAGGGCTGGCCGCCGTTCTCGTCCGACGAGGTCATCAGCGCCTGCATGCCCATGCAGATGCCGAGGTAGGGGAGATCGCGCGCGATGACATCGAGGACGGGCTCGACCAGGCCGCGCCGCTCGAGGTTGGCGATCGTGTCCTGAGCCGCGCCGACGCCCGGCACGATAATGCCGTCCGCGCGTTGGATGGCGGCGGGGTCGCTGGTCAACTCAGCTCGGATGCCGAGCGCGTCGAGGGCGTTGACGACGCTCTGGACGTTGCCGGCGCCGTAGTCAACGACGGCGATGATGGAGTCTGTGTTCATGGAGATTCAGCCGTCCAATGGTCTTCTGACACGAGGCGACCGTGCGTAGAGTAATTGAATCAGGTTTTGGGGTGGGATGGGGAGACGAACCATGGCAATGCGTAGGGACGGACCGGGTGCCCTCTGGGCGATGTCCGTCCGACAATAGG
>JBBECJ010000033.1:0-1385 GCA_040881885.1 Thermomicrobiales bacterium
GACTGACACCGACATTCTTAAAGCCGTGCAGGACGCCGACCGGGATTTTGACGACGATCCGGTTGTCCTCGCCCATGAAGAACTCGTTGACGATCCCGTAAGTCGGCGAACCCTCACGCATGTCATACAACGGAACTTTGATCATGCCGGCCACACAGGTGAAGTAGTCCGTCTGCTTGCGGTGGTAGTGCCAGGCGCGGATGACGCTGGGGTAGGAGACGGAGACATAGCATTGGCCGAACCCCTCGAAGATCTCGTCGTCGCGGCGAATGAGCTCGGTCAGCGAGCCGCGTTCGTCCGCGTGCGTCGTCAGCTGCTTGATCTCGACGCCCTCAATCCGTTGTCGTGACACCACTCCGCCGCTCCCTCACTCCGCATCCATCCTGCCCCAGGTCGCGAGCGCGATCATCCGCTCGCTCTCCGACGTATACGGGGACAGATCATAAGAACCATACAACGAAACCAGTCGCCAGCCAGCCCGCTCCAGTAAGTGTTCCAGCTCGAAGATGTGAATGTAGCGCGTCACATACTGGTCGATGACGCGGCTGACGACGCCGGTGGTGGCGCTGGTCGTATCAAAGAACACTGTCGTGTCGATCGTCTGAGTCGCCAGATCGTGCGTCCTGGTCGCCCACTTGTCGAGCCTGTCGCCGCCTTGCAGATCCGCCGACAGATCGTGCACAAGCCGACCGTCGAGGCCCGCCAGGTAGTGCGGTTCCGGTGTCATCAGGTCGAGTAACAGCAATCCGCCCTGGACCACGACTCGACGCAGTCCCTCAAGCGTTTGGAGCTGCGCGCCGCTGTCAGGAAGATGCAGGAATGTGTTGATCGCGGAGAACGCCATCCAGTAATGGTCGGATTGAAGGGCATGGCAGTCAGCGATCTGCTCCATCGCGCACTCGATCAGTCGCGTGTCGGGACCAAGCGTTTGTCGAGCAATCCGCAGCATCGCCCGAGACGTGTCGATGCCGGTCAGTTCGAGCCCGGTCTCCGTCAGCGCGGCCAGCACGCGTCCAGATCCGCATCCAAGCTCGAGTATCGGTCCGCCGGCCTTGTACGCGAACTGGCGGTAGAAGTCGAGATCGGCGGAGTGCCCTCCGTATTCGAGGTCGTAAAAGGCAGCGAAGCGCGCGTAAGTATCTCGGACGGATGCGTCGTCATTCATGCAAGCGATTGTACGCTTCCAGAGGCTGCGACCCCGAGCTATCTCAGGAATCCGGCACGCAAAGCCGGTCGATCTCCTTCTGATACCGGCGGCGCTCAGCCTCCAGTCGTTCTGCGTCCCAGCGAAGGTGACGTTGTGCAACGTTCAGCGCGGGTTCGATGAGATCAAGCCCAAGTCCTGGCCGCAACCCCAGCATCGTGCGGCGCAGCAGCACATCCGC
>JBBECJ010000034.1:0-1382 GCA_040881885.1 Thermomicrobiales bacterium
CCGCCAGGCCGGCTCCCCGTACCGCGCCGCCAGCCGCCGCACGATTTCCGCCGGCTTCAAACGTTGTTGCCCCGCTCTCCTTCGAGACGTCCTTCCCCGGAAGGACTCCTCAGGATGAGCGGAAGGGGCGGCCCTGCGCCTGCCGGGCATCAAACCCTATCTGTGATCATCTGTGGGATCTGTGGCCAAATCATAATCTGCGTTAATCCGCGAGAATCCGCGGCTAATTCCCCTCGAAGTAGTGCCACACGGCCGACGACACGGCGGCGATCGGGTCCCAGCCGTTCGAGCCGTCCGTCATCACGACGATCACGTACGGCCCGGACGGCCCCCAGACGATAGCCGCGTCATGGACGGCGTCCGTGAAGCTGCCGCTCTTGTGCGCGTAGGTCGTCCCGGAGGGCAGGCCGGCGATGATCCCCTGCGTGAACCACTCCTGGGCCAGCAGCGAGAGCATCTCGTCGCGCGATGCGGGGGACACGCCCTGGCCGGCGGCGATCGCGATCATTAGCTGGGCCAGGTCGAGCGCGGTCGTCGGGAGCGCTGTGTCGTTCACGGTCATTACAGTCGCCCCCACGCTGTCCAGCGTCTCGTCGATCCGGTTGCTGTTTAGCTGATCGATCATCAGGAGGGCGAGCGACGTGTCGCTGACGACGATCATCCCCTTCACGGCATCCCGGACCGTCAACTGATCGCCGGGCTCGAGCTCCAGGTACTCCAGCGTCCCCAGGTCGTTCTCGGCGTACTTCTCCTCCAGCGTCACCAGCTTGTCGAAGTCCAGTTCGCCGCTGTCCCGCTGGCGGTACGCTTCCAGGAGGACCGCCGCCTTGAACGTGCTGGCGGCGTACCAGACCTGCGCCTCGTTCACAGCCGCGTAGCGCCCGTCGCCGAGGTGGTGGACGACGACCGACGCCCCGCCTTCAAAGCCGGCGAGCGCGTCCACGACCGCCGTCTGCAGCCCCGCGTCGACGGCAGGCGCTGCCACGCCGCCCTCCAGGCCGGGGACGCTAACATCGCCCGCCAGCCAGTCCAGCGAGACAAGGCGAGGCTCGCGGCTAGGAGTCGGTGCGTCAGTTACGCCCGACTCGGCGGTCGTCGCCGGCGTCGTCTCGCTGTCCAGCGGTTCGCCTTCGATGCCGCTGACGCCGGACGGCCCGCCCCCATCGCCGTCGCCACTCGCACACGCTGTCCACAGCCCGACGAGCACCAACGCGATCGCCACGGCCGCCGTGCGTCGTCTCATGCTGGCCATTCTCCCCGATCGCAATCTCATCCGCGAACTCGCACTTATACTGGACAACGAACGGAACCGCCGAAAGGAGTCAGATGCCCCCCGATTCATCCGTGGGTCAGGGCCCCAGCCCTGACGCCACCGCGCCCCC
>JBBECJ010000035.1:0-7870 GCA_040881885.1 Thermomicrobiales bacterium
AAACGCACGAGGAGCTCGAACGACATCACGAGCGCGCGTCGAGGCGCCTAGGTGGCCTTCGAAGCGATGAGCGGCGGCTGGTCGATGAACAGCGCCAACTGACCGATTCCGTGGCCGAGCATGAGCGCGCGCTGGCCGACGCTCGCCACCAGCGCGCGCTCCTGGCTGCGCGAATTCGCGCAGCCAGCGAGCGACTGGCGGATTTTCAGAACCGCGTCGACGAGCTTCAGCGCGAGGTGGCCGCCTCGAGCGAGGAAGCCGATCGGCAAGACGCCGAAGCGGATCTGATCCGCCTCTCCGTTGAGGCAATCGGCGCTCGGCTGGCCGAGCATGACGCGGTGGCGGAAAGCGCTCGACAGCGTCGAGCCGAACTGCGCGATCTCCTCAACACGACCGACAGGCGGTTGATCGAGATCAGCCGCGAGCTGGCCGAGACGGACGGGACACGAAACTCGCTCACGGAACGGGCTGCCGCGCTCGTCACCGACCGCGCTCTGCTCGAATCCTTGACAACACGCGATCGAGAGCGAGCATCGTCGTTAGGTGGACGTGCACAGGTAATCGGCGAACGCGAACAGCAACTCCTACAAGAGATTGACGCAGCCGAAGCTGTCGCGTTCGAGTCCGACGACGCTGTTGCGCGCGCTCGTGCGCTGGTTGCCGCTCGGCGTAGAGCGCTGCAACAGGCGGAGCGTGAGCAGGCGAGCCTCATGACGCGCCTGGATGTCCTCGAACGATCCCACGCCAGCGGAGAAGGACTCTTCGACGGAGTGCGGGCAGTGTTGCGCGCGGTCAACCGTCGCGAGCTTGCATTGCCGGGGTTGATCGGCACGCTGGCCGAGACGATCGACGTTCCGACGGAGTTCGAAACCGCCATCGAGGTTGCGCTTGGCGGGCACCTGCAGGACATCGTCGTCGAGGAGTGGACCGACGCTCAGACCGCAATCGAGTTCCTAAAGCAGTCGAACGCCGGCCGGGCAACATTCCAGCCACTTGAGACCGTCCGACCTGGGCGACGGACCGCGCTGAATGTCAGCGACTTGCACCTGACCGGCGTCGCGGCCGACCTGGTCACGTTTCCCGAACGAGTCGGCCCGATCGTCGAACAGTTGCTGGGACGAACGCTGGTTGTCGCCGACCTCGACGCCGCACGACGAATTCTGGCGTCGGCGCCGGGTTGGACACTGGTCACCCTCTCCGGTGAGATCACGCGCCCGTCAGGCAGCGTTACCGGTGGCGGTCGAGCCGCCGAAACCGGCCTGCTGGGCCGCGAACGCGAGCGGCGCTCACTCCCGAAGGCGATCGAATCCGTGGCCAGTGCCCGGATCGCGTTGCAGTCTGAGATCGACGAGGCCATCGCGGAGATCGAAACGCGCGAAGCCGTCCAGCAGGCGCGACAGGCGAAACGTGACGAACGCCAACGAGAGCTGCGCGAAACACGTTCCGACAGCGAGCGGGCGCTCCGCGAGCTCAGCGATCTGGAATCAACACTTGAAGATGCGGCGCGGCGCGCGGTTCAACTGGACCTTCGCGAACGCCAGATTCGCGATTCCAGCAACGCCATCGCCCGGCGCCAGGTGGCGCTCGAAGAGGAGCAACGCGCGCTCCAGGTGAATCGCGATACGGTCGAAGGCGAACTGGCGGCGATGTCGAGCGATGTCGATTCGGCGGGAGCCGGGATGCGTGTCGAGCTGGCCGCGATGCGCGAACGGTTGCTGACTGCCGAAGCAATCACCAAACGTGCGCGAGAGCGCGCGGCAACCGCTCAGCGCGCAGCAGAGGAGCGAGTTGCCGACATCGCACGCTTGACGAAGTTGTCCGCCACCGATGAAACTGACCGCGTCGGGATCGATGAGGCAATCGCCGGCCTTGAACAGCAGTTGATCGCCAGCCGGTCCGCTGTAGCGCCTGTCTCGACCCTGCGCGGAGAGATCGCAAGAACACTCGCGACGGCTGAACGCGAACTCAATCGAGCGGCTGAGTCGTTGCGCGACGCGGAGCGGGAACGCGACCGCGCCACACTCAACCTGGCCCGCGTCCAGGACGAGCAGGTCTTTCTGACCGAGCGGATCCGCGGCGACCTCGAACTGGACGACCCCTCGACGCTCGAATTCAGCCAACCTGACGACGATGAAGGCGTTCCGGACGAACACGAGATCAACCGCCTGCGCGACCGTCTGCGCCGGATGAGCAACGTCGGCGAGGACGCGCTCGAACAACACGAGGCCGAATCGCGTCGCCTGAGCTACCTGAGCGGCCAGCTCGCTGATATCGACCAGGCTGCCGATGGACTGCGCCGGGTGCTGGGTGAACTCAACGGAAAGATGGCGACCCTCTTCAACGAGACGTTTCGGGAGGTTGCGGTGGCTTTCGAGCAGACCTTCTCACGCCTGTTCGGGGGCGGGTCGGCCCGACTCGTCATGAACGCCAACGACGACGGCGCTGCCGGAATCGACATCGTCGCCCAGCCACCGGGAAAACGGCTTCAAACGTTGACCGCGCTGTCTGGTGGCGAGCGGGCGCTGACGGCCGTCGCGTTGCTGATAGCCATCCAGCGCGTCAATCCGAGCCCATTTTGTCTGCTGGACGAGGTGGACGCTGCTCTTGACGAATCCAACGTGGTCCGCTTTCGCGACGAACTGCGCGATCTGGCTGTCAACACCCAGTACGTCGTGATCACCCACAACCGTGGCACGATCGAAGGCGCCGACACACTTTACGGCGTCACGATGGGCGACGACGGCATCTCGCGGATTCTCTCGTTGCGGTTGGAGGAAGCCATTCGCGCCGTCGAGGAATACGAGACGGCGGGCTCCGCCAACGACTGAGCTGGCGAATGCGTCGACGTAGAACGCGCGGACAGTCGCACGATCGCCCTGAGCGTGCAATGATATGGGTGTATGGATCGCTCAACCCTCGTCATGATTATCCTGGTGCTCGTCTCGCTGGCAGCCGGGCTGGTGACGTACGGCGTGCTCCGCGAACGGGGCAGCCGATCAATCACGGCTGGTTGTGCGGCGATGGTAGTTGGCCTGGCCGTCGTAGGAGCCTTCGTCATCTTCTCGATAGTCCGCATCGTCTTCTAAGCATCCAACGTCGATCAGACGACATCAACCACTACCGAATGCAATCCGGTCATGCCGTCGGGATGCGGGGACCGCTCGGATTCGAGTTGCGGATTGCCGGCGCCGTCAACCGCGCGAACCGTGACGCGATGGCTGCCGGGTTGTGGACGCCAATCAAAGCGCCAGCGCTGCCAGATAAGCGGGGGGTGGTTAGCCTCCAGCAGCGCAGCCTGCCAGTCGCCGTCATCGATCCGCACCTGAATGGTCTCAATCCCACGGTCGCCGGCGAACGCAATCCCGCCCAGGCCCACGACATCGCTCAGGCTCGACAGCGTGTCGCGCGGCGTGTCGATGATCGCGACCGTGTTCACGACGGCGAGATCGGTCCAACCGCGCTCCTGCCAGAAGCCCTTGTAGTCGTACCCGACCAGCTCGATCTCCTGCAGCCATTTGACGTTCTTTTCGCCGTACAGGCCGGGAACATAGAGCCGGCACGGGAATCCGTGCGATCGCGGAAGGGTCGTTCCGTTCATACCGTACGCGAGCAGAGTCGTGGCTTCGAGCGCCTTCGCGAGCGGAATTGAGTCGGAGTAGTCGCTCGCTCCGCGACAGACAACGTCGACGACACCGTCGCGGACTCCGGCGCGTTCGAAGATGTCGCGCAGCGCAACCCCGGTCCAGCGGGTCGTGCTGATCAGGCCGTTGTCATGCTCATACGAAATGCACATCAACGTGCCGTCCAGCTCGATCGACGGCAACGACAGCAGGTCCTTCCAGGTGATGAGCAACTCGCGATCGACGAGGCCGTGGACTCGCAACACCCAGCCCATCTCGTCCAGCGTCGGATCACGGGTGGATATGTCGACCACGTAAAACTCGTCGTTGCTCGTTACTCGCGGCCGGACGCCGGCCGGAGCCGTGAAGTCATTTGCCAGCGGTTCGGCAGGTTCAGATGTCGGTAATGCAATCGGGGACGCCAGGGCTGCTCGGGCTTCCAGCAATGGCGTGCTTGCCGACGTTTCCACGCCGACGGTCCCGACCCCGCGCGCGAGCCATCCGGCCAGCGCACTGCCGCCGCCGCCCACGATCGTCACGATAGCGATCCGTCGCAGCAGTTCACGGCGCTGGAAGTCACCAGGATGGTCGAGCCAGCTCTCAGCCGGTAACTCTGCCTCACGCAGCGCCTCCTCCAGCCGGACCAACCAGAACGACAGCAACGCGCCGGCGGCAAGGAGTGAGACGCCGAACGCGAGCAGCAACCAGAGCACGCGTCCAGCGCCGGTGTCCGATTCGGACCACCAGCCAAGCCCAAGGGCGAGTGGTAGCAGGCAGAGCGGGGCCGATCGGGCCCTCAAGGCGGCCGGGGAGCGCCCGACTACCAAGCCGAGCAGCCCCCAGCCTGCGACCCATACGATAACGCCGCCTGCCAGCGCCGCCGGTTGGGCGCGGGCGCCGAGCGTTTCAATCGCCCAGGTCGCAATGCTGCCGGGCGATTGGCGAATGAACATGTCGCCAAGATCGAACGGCGGGAATGTCAGCAGTCCGCCGCTGTAAAGCAGCCACCAGGTTGCGGTGACGACAACGCCCGAAGCCATGCCAATCGCCGCTGACATCAGAAAACCGGTCCGTGCAGACGCGTGCGAGTGGGTTTCCATCGGAAGGATCCTCACGATGCCGTTTGTCGTCCCATCTCCGCGTCGGGGCGACGCGGAGATGGGACCGAGGTCGCTACCAGATCTACCGCCCCCGCGTCGGCGGCGTTCCTCTGGTCGGATGTTCCTCGCCGGCCTGGCCGCTCTCGACGACGTGAACCGCCCACTCCAGTTGGTAGTCTTCGATCTGATCTATATCGTTCGCGGCGTTATCGATTGGCGTGTACGGGAACTGCCCGTCCGGAAGACCGACGACGACATCCGGGCGAATTCCCTGGTTCTTGATGAGCTTCCCGTCCGGCGTCAGCCAGAGTTCGGTGCCGAGCAGCAGGCTCGATCCATCGCCGAGGCCAAAGGTGCTGAGAACGGTGCCGGTGCCGAATGTCGTCTCTCCGATGACTGTCGCGTTGGGGTTGCTCGCCTTGATCGCGCCGGAGACGATTTCCGAAGACGACGCCGATCCCTGGTTGATGAGGACGACCAACGGCATGTCGCCGATGTGCTGCTTCTGCGGCGTCGCGAGGTGCTTCTCCTGGCTTCCATCTCGGACCTGGGTGATGAACACGGTTTCGCCCTCAGGGATGAACATCGATCCGATCTGGATCGCTTCGCTGATGTATCCGCCTGGGTTGTTGCGCAGGTCAAGGATGACACCTGTCGCGCCGGCGTCCTTCGCCTCCTGTAGCGCACGGGCGAGATCGTTGCCGGCCCCCGACGAGAATTGTGTCAGCCGGATATCGGCGATATTGCCGTCGAGCATCCTCCATGAAACGGCTGAAACGTCGATCCGGCGCCGGGTGAGGGTGAATGTCAATGGCGCCGTTTCCCCGTCACGGGAAACGCGCAGCGTCACCTGAGTGCCCACCTCGCCGCGCACCTGACCGACGACCTGGTCTACCGATTGCCCGCCGATGTCGACGCCGTCAATCGCGAGCAGGACGTCGCCGGCCTTCATGCCGGCTTCCTGGGCGGGTGAATTGTCGATCGGCGCGACGACGACGATCTCACCGTCGCGTTCGTTGATCTGAATGCCGACGCCGACATATTCTCCCTGCAAGCTCTCGGTCTCGGCCTGCGATTCCTCGGCCGTCAGGTAGCGTGTGTGACCCTCGTCCTGAAGGGTCTGCAGCATGCCGTCGATCGCAGCTTCGACCATCAGATCGTCGTCGATCGCCGTCTGGTCAACGTAACGCGTCTGCACCAGGTCCCAGGCGTTGTCCAGCACGTCTGGCGCGCCGCCAGTGGCTGCTTCGGCGTCCCCGGAGACGACGAAGCGCTGGAACAGCATCCCTCCCGCGAACGCGAGGAACACGAAACTGAAGATGACCAACCCAAGCACCACACGCTGGGCGGTCTGCGATATCGGACGTGGGGTAGCCCTTGCGGGCGACGTGGCTGCCCACTGCGCGCCCGAAGCGGCCAGTGACGGATCAGCTGGCTGACCAGGCGGCGGACTCTCTCGCTGTACGTGGCTGCTACCGGCCGGCCTGTCGGATGAATCCATGAGCGCAACATTTCTTTGCATGCTGGAAGATAGCCGGGCGGCGGGAAGATCGGCCGCGCGGAAAAGCGTGCTTTCGCGAGCGACCACACCACAGACGCTCCGTGGCTGTGCGGATGCTCATGAAAAGTATACGTGCGCGGCTGAACCAGCGATGACAGCGCCGTCATCGCGATTTCAGCAGGATTTCAGGTTTCTGTCACGCACCGCTCAGGTTAACGTTGGATAGTATGTTCAGCGTCACACGGCGCGAACGCACGACTACCACCCCAACCCCCAACACGCGGATCCCATCCAAAACTTGGGATCAACCCCCAACAGGCCCGCCGGAAGCGCAACCGGCGGGCCGACCCGTTCTCGGCGTCCAACGAACGTTGCGCCATCCGCCAGCAGTCGGTACGGTTCGCGTATGACGTTGGCGCTTGAACGCAGGGAGCACCTGATGCCGTTCTATACCCGCAAGGGTGATGAAGGATACACCGATCTACTAGGCGGCCGCGTGCCGAAGTACGATGCTCGTCCGGAAACGTACGGAACGATCGACGAAGCGACATCAAGCATTGGGCTGGCGCGTGCCCTGGCCACGTCGGAGCGGACAAAGAACATCCTCGTCGAGGTCCAGCGAGACCTTTACACGATGATGGCCGAACTGGCGTTCACGTCGGAGATGCGTCAGGAGAGGTTCCATATCACGACGGAAGTTGTCGCGCGAATCGAAGCGGAAACCGACGCCCTCGAAGCGGATGTGCCTTTGCCACCGCACTTCATCCTGCCCGGTGATTCAGTCGCCGGCGCCGCCCTGGATGTCGCGCGGGCGGTCATCCGCCGTGCCGAGCGGCTGGCGGTCAAACTCGCGCACGACGGAGAGGTCGAAAACGATCAGGTGCTCGCCTATCTCAACCGCTTGTCGTCGCTGCTCTTCATCCTCGGACGATTCGAAGACCAACAGGCGGGTGTGACGCCGACCAGGGCGAAGCAGGCGTAAGTGACAGGCGTAGGTGACAGGTGACAGGAGCTTGAGCCATATCTGCCAAACTCCTGTCACCTCGTGAACAAACACAAGCGGGGCCGGCGCACTCGGCCCCGTTTGTTGAGTTGTCGTTGATCCGGCTAGTAGCGCGGATAGGCCGACTGTTGGCGCCGGGAGGCAAAGCAATCGGAGCAATACACCGGCTTGTTGCCGCTCGGCTGGAACGGAACCATCGTCTCGCGGCCGCACTCGTCGCAGGTCGCGGGGAACATCTGACGCTCGGCGCGATCGCCGCCATAACCGCCGCCGCCGCCAGACGAGTAGCTCAGCGACGAGTCGCGCCGCGACTTGTTCGCCGCGCGGCACGACTGGCACCGGCTCGGGCGGTTCGTGAACCCCTTCTCGGCGTAGAAGCTCTGCTCCCCGGCCGTGAAGACGAAGTCCGTCCCGCAGTCACGGCACTGAATCGTGATGTCGGAATACTGGTCCATGTGATAAGAACTCCTTGGCGCGCGTCGTCATCCACGGACGACCCCCAACTACCCAGCGTCGAACTGACATCCATGCACCCAGGGGTCGAGGCGAGGAACACTCGAACACTTCCACCATTGGCGATTTCAGTTGACGTGTGCCTATAAATAACACACTTTTGGCGGTTGCGCTAGTGCCTCCGCGGCAATCG
>JBBECJ010000036.1:0-7850 GCA_040881885.1 Thermomicrobiales bacterium
ATCCAACGCCAGATCGTGCCCGAATTCCCCGGCCGCCGTGTAGTGGACGGGGACCAGCGCCTTACACGCACGCACGATCGCCGCCGACGCTCGCGCCGCTTCTATGTCGGACAAATCGCCGGCAATTCTCGCCATTAGAGCGTCAGCCAGGCCACGCGCCGCGTCCAATTCTGACCGCAACGGCACGAAGTCAATCGTGTCATCGCTGGACGCGCCCGGCAGACCTGACCACAGCGGTTCGATCTCGTCGAGCGCGCCGAGCATCTCATCGATCGCCGGTCTCACATCCAGCGGCACAACTGGCGCGGTCACCAGCCGCCCGACCGTCTCGACGTAGACTTTGATGTCACGTGTCAGGTTCTCCGGGTCAATTTTGTCGATCGTGTCCTCGGTTGTGTGCCAGAACCAGCCGAGTCCACCGCCGGCGCGCCTGCCTCCTCCGAGCAGGAACGCCTGATCGGCCGTCATCTCGTTCTCGGCGCCCTGTTCGGAGAGCGACATGAAGAACGACGACAACCCCACTCCCCAGAACGACTGGTCGCCGGCACGTCCGAACCTTCGATATTCGAGCTGCTGATCGGTCTGCCGGCCAATGATCTCGCGCGCCAGCGGGTAGGCCTCCGCCATCGTGTTCGCGCCAGTCAGCAGCGTCGCGCCGACCGCGCCCGTCGAATCGACGTTGACGTGCGCGACACAGCGTTCACGTAGCTCAAGCCAGTAGCGATCAGCGAACCAGGTCGATCCCGCGTAACGCGCGTGCGAGTGTCCCGACCAGAACGCGAACCGCACCCCGCGCCGCAGCTCGTCGCGGTGTCTCGATAGAATCCGCGCCGTCTCAATCATCGTCGCGTTCGCGGAAGCGTTGTCCATCGCGCCGTAGTGCCACGAATCGACATGCCCGCTGAACAGCGCGTAATCGCGACCGTCAACATCCAGATCAGCGACGAGCTGTGGAATCGGTCGCCAGCCCGTGTCAATCGTCGCGAAGACGCGCGCTCGCGCCGGACCTTCGTCCAGCCGTGTCTTGAGTTTCCTTCCCGCCTTAGTGTCAACCGAAAGCATGACGACGCACGGCAAAGTCTTCAGCTTATCGGGCGTTGGAGAGCCCCAGACCGGCGAAACGATCATCTCGTGCAGGTGGTCGCCGGAAATACAGACGACCCCCAGCGCTCCGGCCTCGGTCGCGGCGTGCGCCTTGTTCGGCGTCGCCAGACCATCGGTCAGCGCGATCTTGCCGGCGACTCCAGCGGCGGCCAGTTCGCTGGCCGACCCGCGACCCGCGTAAACGAGTTCGCCAGCCAAGCCGGCCTCAGGCGTAGAAGTCGAAAAGGAGTGCGTGATGCACGGCTCAATGGGCAGCCCGTCGATGTCGAGCCTGCCGGACACTGGCAAGCTGACGAGACACGTCGGCTCGTGGATCGTCGTCGTCAAACCGTAGCCACGCAATGTCTCGGCGATATATTCGAACGCCTTGCGCTCATTCTCGGAGCCGGACAGCCTCACCCACGTCGCGATCGCGCGCGTGTGCGACATCGCCTCGTCCGCCGATACCTCGTCGATCCACGCCGCCGGATCCGCCATCCTCAGCCTCCCAGCCTACCCAGTTACGACTAGCCGCACTCAGCGACGCAATCAACCTCGACGTTCGCGCCGCCAGGGAGGCGACCCGCCTGGACCGTCGATCTCGCCGGCCGGTTGTCCGTGAAGTATGACGCGTAGACGGCGTTGAAGGCCGCGAAGTCGTCCAGATCGGTCAGGAAGCAGGTCGTCTTGACCACCCGCCCCATCGATGAACCCGACGCTTCGAGGACTGCCTGCAAATTCTTCATCACTTGTTCCGTCTGGGCCGCGATGTCTCCCTCGACCAGCTTGCCGGTCGCAGGATCGAGCGGAATCTGTCCAGCTGTGAAGACTAGATTGCCGACCTTGATCGCCTGTGAATACGGTCCGATCGCTCCCGGAGCCTTGTCAGTCGCCACCACCGTCGTCGCCATCGTCTGCCCTCCCCATCATCGAAGTTCTCGTCGCACGGCGCGTAGCGCGTTCGCGAGCGCCCCTGCCTTCTACCACCAGTTCGCCAGTCGGTCAACGCCGTCGTTCCTGTCATTGAGGTCGAGTACACTGTCCCGGCATTCGAAGCCGCCTATTACTGAGAACTGAACGTTGAGCAGCGCGGGCTGACACGCCGATGGTGATGACATGACAAGCACGCCCGAATTGGTCTGGGACGACGCGGCCCTCCGCAGAGCAATCCAGTTGCTCGGCTCCCAATCCCCGCGCGTCAACGATCCGCGCTCGACCGCTGCCGCGCTGCGGCTCGTCTGGGACATTCTGCAGCGACGCGGCGCGCCAACCGAGATCTTCCAGGTGCCGGGAACGATGCCGCTGGCCGTCGTCCCAGGCGGCCCGATCCTCGTCATCACCCACCTCGATGATCCGCACCCGTTCGCCCAGGACGAAGAATCCGGCCCGCCGACGATGTCCGGCGACGTCGTCTCCGCGCCCGGAATCACGCGCAAGGCCGGCGTGTTGGCGGCGCTTGGAGCGTTCCTGAGCGGCGGCGCCGTGCTCGAACGCGCGACGCTCGTCATCGAAACCGACCGTCACGAAGGCTCCAACTCGTTCGCGACCTGGCTCGACGCCACCGATCGCACGTTCAGCGCGGCCCTTTGCGAGGTCGCCGACCTGCCAGCGCCCGCACCGGCCCTGTTCCTTGCGGCTGCGGGCGTCGTCGCTGTCAGGATCACGCTGCAAGACGAAGGTAGCAATGTCGAGCGCCTCTTCGGCGGCGTCCAACCGGATCTTGGACACCAGCTCATTGACGCGCTTGCCGCATTGAAATCAGCTGACGCCGAAGTGCTGGTCCCCGGCTTCTACGACGGCGTGATCACGCCGGACCAGGACGGTCTCGCCGCGCTTCAGACGATCGCCCCGGATGTCGGCGCCTGGGTTACGCGCGGCTTGCCACCCTCTGACGATCGCCTCTCGGCCACGCACCTCACACTTGGTTCGTTTCTGGCGCCGTCGATCGTCGTCCGCGATCTGCGCCTCGACAGCGCCGGTCCCTATCTGAGCCGCCTGGCCTCCGCCATCATCGAAGCGCGCATCATGCCCGGTCAGGACGCCACGACGATTGCCCGCTCGATCGCAGACTTCATCAAGGGTCGCGTTCCGACCGCGCGGGTTGAGACAGTCCTGACTCGTCCAGCCGCCAGGGGCGGTGGCTTCGATGCGGCCAGCCTTGGCGGCATCGCGCCGGTCATACCGGTTACGCCCGGCAACTCGCCTGCAGGGCTGCTTGAAGCCGCCGGCATTCCGACGCTTGGGTTCTCAACGGTCTGGCGCGATCCAGCCGCAGTTGCGGAACACGCTTCGCTGACCTCGATCTCCCAAAGCTCACGGCTCATCGAGAAGCTGATCGAACGTGTATCGGGGCAGCGAAATGGTGATCGGTCATCGCGATGATCCCCGCCACGGTCGTGATCGTCAACTACAACGGTGGCGACGCCATCCAGCAGTCGCTCCTCGCTCTCGCGCGGCAGACGCGTCCGCACGACACCCTGATCGTTGACAACGCATCGACGGACGGGTCGGTTCGTCGGATTCGCGATCGGTTCCCCAGCGTCCAGATTTTGCCTCTCCGCCGCAACGTCGGGTTCGCACGCGCCGTCAACATCGCCGCGGCCCGCATCCAGCACGACGGCGCGCTCATCACATTGAATCCAGACACCGTCCCTGTCCCGACATTCGTCGAGTCGCTTGTCGAGCCGCTGGCGAACGACGCGCGGCTCGCCTCGACAGCCGGCACGCTCGTCTTCGCATCTAACCCGTTGATCGTCGCCTCGGCCGGGATTCGCGTCCACCGCAATGGCGTCGCGCTCGACGACCGCCTTGGCGAGCCGTTTGACGACCGCGACACCTCCCTTCGCCCGGTCTTTGGAGCCAGCGGCGGCGCGGCGGCCTACCGTCTTTCAGCCTATCGCGCCGTCGGTGGCCTGCCAGAGCCCTTCTTCCTGTACCTTGAGGATGTCGACCTTGCCTGGCGGTTGCGGCTCCACGGCTGGGAATCCGTCAACGTCAGTGCCGCTGTCGCGACCCATGCCTATTCAGCCTCCTCCATCGAGGGGTCGCCATTCAAGCGCCGGCTGCTGGCGCGCAACCGCATCTGGACACTGGCACGCTGCTTGCCGAAGGAACTCTGGAACCGCGACCGTGGCGCTATCCTCGCCTTCGATCTGCTCGCTGTCGGTCACGGAACCGTCACGCGCGATGGAGCGTCACTACCAGGACGAGCCGCCGCGAACGCCGGATTGCCGTCGCGCCTTCGAGAGCGAGGGGACATCCACGCCGGAACCGTCATCGACACCGGCGAGCTTGAGACGTGGATACAACCCGCGCTCTCTCCACGGCGGCTGCTCGAATTGCGGCGGTTGACCGGCAGGCTTGCCCAGGCAGGGGCACACTAGCGCCCACAAGACCGGCGGCGTAAACTGTACGTACACAGAAGCGCGAGCGCTCGCTGGCATACTTCCAACAGTATCTCATCGAAGCCCGCGCTCAGGAAGGTCTAATACGAACACAATGTCAGTAATCACCAGACGCCAACCGGCAGCATCTCCACACCCACGGTCGAGGTCGAGCGGTCTTGCCGCTCCATGGCGGCGCGTCGCGACCGGCTTGCTCCTGTCCGCTGCCGTCCTCTCGGCGGTCATCATCCTCGGCGCAGGCTCGCTGCTCGCCTATGGAAGATTCGCCCACGCCAACACGATCTATGCGGGAACCAGTTCCGGTGGCATCGACCTCGGTGGCAAATCGGTCGTTGAAGCCGAAGCCGCCCTTGACGCGCGCTTCAGGACCTTTTACAACGAGCCGATTCCGCACGTCCTGGACGGCACGACCCTCAACCCAACGCCCGCCGAGCTCGGAGTCGCTGTCGATTCACGCGCCACAGCCGAGCGCGCCTATGAGTTCGGACGCGAAGACAGCATCTGGCAGGAGTCGCGCCGCTGGCTCGACGCATTGTCAATCGGAATTACCGTCGATCCTGTTGTGACTGTTGACCGTGAGGCATTTACAACGTACATGGAAGCGCATGCAGCTGAGTTGGCCGTCGCTCCACGTGACGCGGAGCTTGTCTTGAACCCCGGTGGTGGTGTCGCGATCGACCCCGGAACGCCCGGCATGGCCGTCGACGTCGGAGAGACGTTCGAGCGCTTCCAACAGCGCGTCGGGACGATGTCGAACGAGCCAATCGAAATCGCGACGATCGAGCTTGAGCAGGCCACAACCGAGGAGGACTTGCGCGGCGTCCTGAGCGAAGTCGAATCGTTGTCTGGCGATCCATTCCACCTCGAGCTCAACGGCAGTGTCTGGTCGATCGCGCCCGAAGATCTGATGGCGATGGTGCGAGTCGATCGCGAAGGCGAGACGAGCGTCATCTTCGATGAGTCAGCCTTCGCCGCCTACATCCGCCTGCTGGAGGCCGCTGTCTTCCAGCCAGGCGTCGATGCGTCGATCAGGAACGACGGCGGGCAATTCATCGTCCAGCCCGCCATCGCTGGCCACAAGCTCGATGTTCGCGCGTCGATTGATGTCGCGGTCGAAGCGCTTCGCGCGGGCAAATCGCAGGTAGCGCTCGTGACGCTTCCGGTCCAGCCGAACGTCACCGACGAGGAAGCCGGCGCGGCCAGCGCCGAGGCCCAGCGGTTGACCTCCCGGCCAATCACACTGACATGGGACGGCGGAAGCGGAACCCTCGAGCCGGACCAGCTCGCCGAGGCGCTACGCTTCGATGTCAACGCCAACCGTAACCCACACATCGTGATCTCGTTCGACGACGAGAAGATGAGCCAGGCGCTCGCGATGGTTGCCGACGACGTCAAGGTTGACGGCAAGGACGCCGAGTTGCGCTGGATCAACAACCAGGTCGAGGTGCGCTCGCCCGAGCAGATGGGGCGAGAGCTGGATGTTGGGGAGACCGCCAGGCAGGTCAAGTCCGCCCTCGCCGGCGGATCCGATTCGGTGGCGATCGTCACGAAGGACCTCAAGCCTCAGGTCACCGGCGACATGGCCGGCTCGGTCCAGATCCGCGACCGGCTCGCGGAGTCGTGGACCGAATACGGCAGCTCCGTCGCCAATCGATACTTCAATGTCGAGCTCGCGACCGGTCGAGCCAACGGGGCGATGGTCGCTCCCGGCGCCGTCTTCTCGTTCAACAACGCCGTCGGCCCTGTCACCTACGACAACGGCTACCGGACCGGCTACGGTATCGTCGGCACCAGCAATGGCTCAATCTCGACCATCCCGTCCGTTGGCGGTGGAATCTGCCAGGTCGCGACGACCTTGTTTCAATCGGTGTTCCGCTCCGGCATGCCAATCGAGGAACGCAGTTGGCACTTGTACTGGATACCGCGCTACGGCCAGCCACCGAGCGGCATGAAGGGCCTTGACGCAACCGTCGACGACGCATACGGGCTTGACTTCAAATTCAAGAACACCACCAACGACTGGCTGGCCGTCAAGTCGTGGACCGACGGAACCAACGTCCACTTCGAGCTATGGGGCACGAACCCAGGTTGGGAAATCACAATCGACCAGCCCGTCATCTCGAACCACAAGCCAGCAAGCTCGGCGATGGTCTACGAGGAAACCGACCAACTTCCAGCCGGCCAGAGTGTCTACGTCGAGCACGCCGAAGACGGATTCACCGCCATGATTCGCCGCATCGTTCGCAAGGACAGCAACGTCATCGATGAGCGCGAGTTCGTCAGCACCTACGCGCCCGCCCGCAATGTCACGCTGGTCGGAACCGGCAACTAAACGCCGAACGTCGGCCCGCCTTGGAAGGACCCGGAATGAGCCCCAAATCGAGAATTGATCCGCGCCTGCTCGGAATCGGCCTGCTGACCGGCGCCGTTGTCGGTGTTTGGGCCGGGCGTCGCGCACAGGAGTGGACGGCGGGCCAGCCGTCAGGCGAAGGCATGATCGACTGGGAGCGTGCCCGCTCGGTCGCGATCGCGATGAACCGTGACGCGGCCCTGACAATCGGTGAACGTACCAGGCTCGACCGCGAGTATTACGACCTCGTCCAGCAGACGATCCCGCTTGTCTCCGCCCATAGCGGCGTCTTGTTGCCGCGCCCCCTCGACGAGATCTACGCCTTCGACCGGGTCGATTGGATCAACGCCAACATCGTCGCCTTCCAGCACATGTTCGAACCGATCGAGCGGATGGACATCTTCGGCAACCCGAACGCTCCTCGCGCCGCCAACGTGCTCTGGAGTGGACTCAACCGGACCGTCGTCAGCGCCGAGCTTGGCTTCCTGCTCGGCTACCTCGCTCGCCGCGTTCTGGGCCAGTACGACCTCGCGCTGTTGGGCCGCGAACCGATCGAGACCAGCGGCAAGCTCTATTTCGTCCAGCCGAATATCCGCAACACCGAGCGCACGCTCGGCATCCCGTCCGGGCAGTTCCGTCTCTGGCTCGCGCTCCATGAGACAACGCACGCCTTCGAGTTCGAGGCCTATCCGTGGGTGCGCGAGCACATGAACACGATGATCCAGGAATACTTCACCTTCCTGACCGAAGACATCGAGTACCTCAAGCGCGGCCTGAGCGGGCTCAAAGCGTTCTGGGAGCGGGCGCGCAATAACGTGGGGAGTGATAGCGCTGGCTGGATCGAGCTGGTCATGTCGCCCGAGCAGCGCCGCCTCTTTGGCCGGATGCAGGCCACGATGGCGGTTGTCGAGGGCTACTCGAACTACATCATGAACGCCGTCGGTCGCGACCTGATGCCGGACTACACGCAGATCGCCCAGCGCTTCGAGCAGCGTCAGAAGCAGAAGTCGCAG
>JBBECJ010000037.1:0-1352 GCA_040881885.1 Thermomicrobiales bacterium
CCAGGCTCCAGGCCTTCATCCCGCCGGTCAGCGAGATCGCGTCGACGCCGCGCCGGCGCAACAGGTCGGCGGCGATCAGGCTCGTCCTGCCTGCCGCGCAGACTGTCACGACCGGCGCGCCGGCTGGGATCTCAAGCTCGTCGAGCGCGTGCTCGTCGCCCGTCTTCAGGCGCTCGTAGGCGTCGATGTGCTGGCTGCCGGGAATCGACCACTCGACTCGTTCTTCGGTTGGCCGCACGTCGACGATCGTCACCGGCGCTTGCCGGGCGAGCAGGCCGCGCAACTCGTTGACACTGATCTCGGTCGTGGCTGTCATTAGGAAATTCCTTCACGCTCGACGGGAAGACCGGCCACCTGCCAGTCCGGAAAGCCATGGGAAAAGCGCCGGGCCAGGTACCCGCGGGCGGTCAGCAGCTCGACTGCCTCGTCGGCGTAGACGCAATACGGCCCGCGGCAGTAGGCGACGATCTCCTGGTCGGGGCGCAGTTCTCCCAGCCGTGCTTCGAGCTCGCCAACTGGAATTGAGCGCGCGCCCGGAAGATGGCCGGCTTGATACTCCGGGATCGGCCGCACGTCGAGCACGACGAGGTCCTCGTCCTGAATGCGTCCCAGAAGCGTCAGGGCGTCGATTGGTTCCAGTTCGTCGCGATTCCCAAGGAACGCGCGCACGATGCGGTCGATTTCGGCCAGGCGCACCTCACCCAGCTCCCGGATGGCCTGCCACAAGCGGTAGGCGCGGTCATCGGCGAGCCGATAGTATGCGTAGTTCCCGTCTCGCCGGACCGAGACGAGTTTGGCAGCGCGCAGGATCTGCAGGTGTTGCGATGCGTTCGCGACCGTCAGTTGCGTCTCGCCGGCCAGCTCCTCGACGTTCCACTCGCGTTGCGCGAGCAGGTCGAGAAACTCCAGCCGATGTGGACTGGCGACCGCCTTGCCGATCCGCGCGAACTCCGCGTAGAGCGCGTCCTTGAATTCTCGGTGTCCCAATTTCGCCTCACCATCTTGACAAGTAATCAATTGAATACTAGAGTGCTTGAACACAGTCGTCAAGTGGTTATCAGCCGTTCGCTCGTAATCCGTTGATCCTAAGCGGGGCCTGTGGTGAACGGCGTACGATCACACCCTGATCTACTCTGAAGGGAGCAGCAATGTCTACTGCCGTCACGCTCGACCGCAGCCTGCTTCGCGAGGCGATCCAGCACGAGTACGAGGAGGTAGCCGCTTGTCCGATGAACGGCTTCCACTTCCACGTCGGCCGGTTCCTGGCCGAGCGGCTCGAGTATCCGGCCGCCGAGGTAGACGGTCTGCCTGACGCGGCCGTCGAGAGCTTCGCCGGCGTCGGCAACCCGTTC
>JBBECJ010000038.1:0-1348 GCA_040881885.1 Thermomicrobiales bacterium
ACGCGTTGGGCGATCACGAACGTCGTTCGTCCCTGCATGGCGTCCTTGAGCGCCTGCTGGATCACCCATTCCGTCTCGGTGTCGACGCTCGACGTGGCGTCATCGAGGATCAGGACGCGCGGGTCGCTACACAGCGCTCGGGCGATCGCCACGCGCTGCCGCTGCCCACCAGAGAGGGAGATGCCGCGCTCACCGAGCCTGGTCGCGTAGCCATCCGGCATCTGGACGATGAAGTCGTGCGCGCGCGCCATCCGCGCGGCGCGTTCGACCTGCTCGTCGGTGGCGTCCGGGTTGCCGAACGCGATATTGTCGCGGATCGTTGACGAGAACAGGAATGTCTCCTGCATGACGAAGCCGACATTGCGCCGCAGGAACGAGAGCTTGAGGTCACGGATATCGATGCCGTCGAAGGTAACACGTCCCGAGGTGGCGTCATAGAAGCGAGCGACGAGCGCCGTCAGCGAGCTCTTGCCACCGCCGGTCGAACCGATCAGGCCAATGACCTGGCCGGGCTTAGCTTCGACGCTGATGCCGCGCAACGCCGGACGTGGCGCGTGCGGGTAGGTGAACGTCACGTCCTCCAGCCGGATCTCACCGCGCGGCTCTGCTATCTCCCGCGCGTCCGGCGCGTCACGGATAGCGGGTTTGGTGTCGATGATCTGGAAGATACGCTCGCCGGACGCGATGGCGCGCGCGACCGAGTTCATGATCCAGCCCAACTGCCGAATCGGCATCGCCAGCAGCGTCAGATAGATGTTGAACTTGACGAGCGTTCCGACCGAGATCGAGCCGTTGAGCACTTGCCGCCCGCCGTACCAGAGCACGACCAGCAGCGAGACGCCGGAAATGAAGTGCATGAATGGGAAGAAGAACGAGTAGTAGCGGATCGTGTTCATCTGCTTCATGAAGAGCGAGCGCAGGGAGTAGTCGAACCTGGCCGTCTCATCATCCTCGCGGGCGAAGACGCGCACGACCCTTGTGCCGGCCAGGTTCTCCTGCAGCACGCTCGACATCTCGCCGAACTGCTGCTGCACCAGCGAGAACATCGGCCGGACGTGGTTTGAGAAGTAGAGGGCTGTCCAGGCGAGGACTGGCATGGCCGCCAGCGAGATCAACGCCAGCGTCAGATGCTCGCGAAGCAACAGGAAACTGACGATCACCAGGACAAACCCGCTGTAGATCGCCATCCGCAACGAGAACATCATGAAGCGCCGGAGCGCGTTGATGTCCTCGGTAGCGCGCGACATCAACTGGCCGGACTGCGATGTGTCGAAGAAGGAGAACGAGAGCGTCAGCATGTGTTCATAAAGCTGGCGGCGCGCGTCGGTGGCGACTCGCTCCGCGAGCG